>CALLVJ010000001.1 GCA_938010625.1 uncultured Stomatobaculum sp.
TCTGCGCCTGTTTGACCTTCGAGTTCATGAAGACCGTGCAGCGCGTGCCGAGATCCACAGGGTTCTTGGCAAAGAGAGCCTCTCTCGCAAAGTCCTGCACCGAGTAGCCGAGCGACTTCGCAAAAGTCTCGATGAAGGAACCGCAGCCTGCCGAGCAGGCCTCGTTTAATTGCACGGAGTCGACGGTGTGATCCTTGATGCGGATGCACTTCATATCTTGACCACCTATGTCAAGAATACAGTCTACGTCAGGCTCAAAGAAGGCAGCGGCATAGTAGTGCGAGATGGTCTCAACTTCGCCCTCGTCAAGCTGGAAGGCAGCCTTTAAGAGCGCCTCGCCGTAGCCAGTCGAGCAGGAGTATACGATCTCTGCGTTTGGGTTTTTGCGCGCCTTGATTTCTTTCATTGCGCGGATGGCAGTGGTCAGCGGCGAGCCCTCATTGCCCGCGTAGAATTTGTAGAGTAACTGGCCGTCCTCGCCGATCAGGGCGATTTTCGTGGTCGTGGAACCGGCGTCGATACCGAGGAAGAGCCTGCCCTCGTAGCTCTCGAAGTCGCCGGATCTGACCGAGTGGCCGGTGTGGCGCGCCTCGAATTTCTGATAGTCCGCCTCATCCTTGAAGAGCGGCGCGAGACGCTGGACTTCATGGTCCATCGAGACGCCCTTTTCCAGGCGCGAAATCAGTGCATTGATGTCAACGCTTTCCTCTTGTTCGACACTCATTGCGGAACCGATTGCCGCAAAGAGATGGGAATTCGGCGGGTCAATGATATATTCGTCGGTCAGACGCAGGGTGCGGATAAATGCATTTTTTAACTCCGGCAGGAAGTGGAGCGGGCCGCCGAGGAAGGCGACGTGGCCGCGAATCGGCTTGCCGCAGGCAAGGCCGGAAATTGTCTGGTTTACGACCGCCTGGAAAATGGAAGCGGCGAGATCCTCGCGGGTTGCGCCCTCGTTGATGAGCGGCTGAATATCCGATTTCGCAAACACGCCACAGCGCGCCGCAATCGGGTAAATCGCCTTGTAATTTTTTGCATAGTCATTGAGACCCGCAGCATCCGTCTGGAGGAGGGATGCCATTTGGTCGATGAACGAACCTGTGCCGCCGGCGCAGATGCCGTTCATGCGCTGGTCAATGCCGCCGGTGAAGTAGATGATCTTTGCGTCCTCGCCGCCGAGCTCGATCGCGACATCGGTCTTTGGTGCAATGGCTTTGAGTGCCGTCGCGACCGCGACGACCTCCTGCACAAAAGTCACGTTTAGATGTGTTGCGAGCGTGAGACCGCCCGAGCCCGTGATCATCGGCACCAGATCAATCTCGCCGAGCTTTTCTCTCGCCTCAACCAGAAGACGCGCGAGTGTCTCCTGAATGTTGGCGAAGTGGCGCTGATAATCCGAGAAGAGCACTGCATTCTTCTCATCTAAAATGGCAATCTTCACGGTTGTAGAACCGATGTCGATGCCGAGTCGGTATTGTTTTTTCTCCATGCTTTACTGTCCTCAAAGTGAAAATGCTGATGCGGTATGCATATCGGCACAGCGTATACAAAAGCTATTATAGCATATGTAGTGAGACATTCTAGCACAGCCCCCAGGGAAATACAAGAAAGAGGGAACGGATGTTCCGCGCGTGCGTTTGGGGCTGATTGTAGATGTCATCTGGCCGACAAGGCAAGGCCTGGACAACATCATTTGACAAAGCCTCATTCTTCCTAGATAATAGTCCTGTTCTTTAGGAGGAATTTACATGAATATTTTAGATCGTCTGGAGAGGCGGTTTGGACGCTATGCCATTCCGAATGTGATGCGCATTTTTAGTCTGCTCTATGCAGTCGGCCTGGTCATCTGGCTTCTGAATCCGACTATTTATGTCCTGTACTTGTCGCTGAATCCCGCCGCCATTTTACACGGGCAGATCTGGAGACTGGTCACCTGGCTCATGTTCCCGCCGGGCGGCGGTGGCAGCGCAATGGAAGTACTGGTCTTTGGCGTGATCACACTGATGTTTTACAACTGGATTGGCGCGCTCCTCGAGCAGAGCTGGGGTTGTTTTCGCTTTAATTTTTATATGTTTCTCGGTGTATTCTTCCACATGGTAGCAGCGTTTGTGGCAAATGTTGTCTGGCGCAGCTTTGTGCTGATCACACCGGAAGCACTGAATCTCTCGCTTTTTCTCGCCTTTGCGCTGAGTTTTCCGGATATGCGGGTGCTGCTGATGGGCTTTCTGCCAGTGCGCGCAATTTATGTGGCAGGGCTCTATGTGGCCATTGAGCTCTACTATTTCATTGTGGGCAGCACAGGTAATCGGGTTACAATATTGCTCTCGCTGATGAATCTGATCCTGTATCTTTACTGGTCGGGCGCGCTCAGGCGACTCATGCCGGGGAAAGGACAGGAGCGGAGAACTGAGAATGCTGGGCGCGCAAAGATTTTGTCGGTCGATGCTGCAAGGCAGCGGAAGGCGATGGCACCTGAGCGGAAGGCGCGGCACTGCTGCACCATCTGCGGCAGGACAGAACTTACCAACCCGGAGCTGGAGTTCCGCTATTGTTCCAAGTGCAAGGGGGATCATGAGTACTGCAGCGAGCATCTCTATACACATGAGCATCTGGAATCGTGAGGCAAAGATATGACGAAGAAAACAACTTTTTTGACCCTGGAACAGGCAAAGGAAATCACAAAGGTCTATCCGACGCCGTTTCACATTTATGACGAGCGCGGTATTCGGGAGAATGCGGCGCGAGTTATGGAGGCATTTTCCTGGAACAAGGGGTTCCGCGAGTACTTTGCGGTCAAGGCGACGCCGAATCCATTTCTCCTGAAAATTTTGCAGGAGTATGGCTGTGGTGTGGACTGCTCGTCGGAGACGGAGCTCATGATGAGCGACGCCTGTGGCTTTTCGGGGGAACAGATTATGTTCTCTTCGAATGACACGCCGCCAGGCGAGTTTGCACTGGCGGCAAAGCTCGGTGGCATCATCAACCTCGACGACATCACGCACATTGCGAGCGTCGAAGAGGAGCTCGGCAGCCTGCCGGAGACCATGAGTTGCCGCTACAATCCGGGCGGCATGTTTGAACTCTCGAATGGCATCATGGACAATCCGGGCGATTCGAAGTATGGCATGACGCCGGAGCAGATTACCGAGGCTTTCCGAATTTTGAAGGCGAAGGGCGTGAAGCGCTTTGGCCTGCATGCCTTTCTCGCGAGCAATACGACGACGAATGAGTACTATCCGAAACTCGCGGGCATTTTGTTCCGGGAGGCAGTGCGCTTGAAAAAGGAGACTGGCGCAGAGATTGCATTCATCAACCTCTCGGGTGGCGTGGGGGTACCCTATCGCCCGGAGCAGCCCGCCAATGATATTCTGGAGATCGGCAGAGGTGTAAAGCAGGTCTATGAGGAGATTCTAGGGCCGGCCGGTCTCAGCGATGTTGCGATTTACACCGAGATGGGGCGCTTCATGCTGGCGCCGTACGGCGCGCTGATCACAAAAGCGATTCACGAGAAGCACATCTACAAGGAGTATATCGGGGTAGATGCCTGCGCAGTCAATTTGATGCGTCCGGCGATGTATGGCGCCTATCACCACATCACAGTGCTCGGCAAGGAGAATGCGCCGCTTGACCATATCTATGATGTCACGGGTTCGCTCTGCGAGAACAATGACAAGTTCGCGATCGGCAGAGAGCTGCCGGAAATTCAGATGGGAGACTATCTCTATATCCACGACACAGGTGCGCACGGTTTCTCGATGGGCTATAATTACAACGGCAAGCTCCGGAGTGCGGAACTTCTGCTGCGGGAGGATGGCAGTGTGAAGCTGATCCGACGCGCCGAGACGCCGCGCGACTACTTTGTGACCTTCGATTTCTGTGATATCATGGATAAATATCTGAAATAAAATGAGCACGAAAAAAGCCTCCGTTACCGGCCGGAGACTTTTTTCGTTAGGGTGGGGGTTCCAAAACCAAGGAGTGTTCTTGTACTTTGTCCATTTATTATGGCTTTAGTATAGAAGAGGTATTGTGAAAATGCTTGAAGTTTGTCGAAAGCTATTCTGAATATTATGTGACCGGTCGTTACGAAATCCTTAATGACAAAACTTGGGATTGGGACTACAATAAAAAAGTGCGCAGGGCGCGCAGGAGGTGTACGATGGCAAATGGATATACCAGTTTACTGGCAATCGCAATCCTCGTCGGGATTGTTCTCATTACCCGCTTTATCTTAAAGAATGGCAGCCGTCAGAGCAATGCCTGCAGTGGCAACTGTTCCTGCTGCGGCGTGGGCTGTATGTCGAGCTTTTCGCCGGAGAAAAAGGATTTTGACCACATTATGGGCGAGGATACTGTGAGCCGCGCGGGCGGTGAGGCAAACAATGTCTGAGCAGCTCAGACGGCAGTGCTTCCGCGCTGCCGTCCTTTTTTTGAGCCTCTTTCTGCTTGCTTTGATTTTGCGAGCGACGGGCAGTCCGCTTGCGTTGCCGCGCGCCATCGCAGGGCGCAGTTTCCGAACCGATCGCGAACTGGATGCAATGCTCCTGCTCTGTTTTGTGCTGATTCTGCTTTTTCAGCTGCTTTTTTCGCTGTTGCTTGCGCTTGGCATCTTAGTGCGAGAGACGCGGACGTTGCAGCTTGGCAGTTTTGTGCTGCTCGGTTTTCTGCTCTATCTCGTCGCCTGCCTGCGCCCCTATACGCTGCTCGACAACCACTTTACGACAGCGTGGTTCATGACAGGACATTTCACAGACAGTTTGGTGCATTCGCTTGCAGATGTCATTGCGGGTGTTTTCCAGATGAAAATGAACTGGAACCGGCAGCTTGGCTGGCAGCTCGCGGCAGCACTCCTGTATATCTATCCGTTTTTTGTGAGCGTGCGCGTTTTGGGACTGCGAAACTTTTTCCCAGTGCTGCTCGCAAGTCTGCTCTGTGCGGCAGCCTGGCTCGCGGGACATGCGGCCTCGCTCTCCGGCGGGATGCAGCTGTTTCTGGGAATGGCAGCTGCAGGCGGCGCGGCGATTTTACTCCGTTTTCTCACACAGGAATGGAAGCTTGGCAGGGAAAAGAAGAGATCTTCTTCGAAGAAACCGCTGCTCTCACTTGCGGTGAGTCGCGAACAGACCATGTTGCTCGCCGTGATCTGCGCTCTGCTCTGGGGGCTGACCTGGATCACGGGACGCGTCAGCTCCTTCCACGATGTGATGAAACTTTTTTTTGGGAGCAGTGTCTACAGCTATCAGGGCAGTCTTTATCAGCTGAAAAATCTGGGTGTCGCACAGGCACTCGCGATTTCCTATTTTTTGTCTCTGCTCGTGTCGCGCGCATTGTCACTGGTCGAAGTGAAGATGAGCACAAAGTATGCGAAGAACCTGAATGCGGCCTATCAGCTGCTGTTCCAGATATGGATTCTGCCGTTCTTTTCAGAGCTCCTGAACCGCGCAGCAAATAAGGGACAGAACGCGATCGCAGGCGATGAACTCGCAGAAAATTTATCCATTCCATTACATCATGCCTGGGCAGCGCTGCAGAGCGGTGCCGCTGGAAAAATTCTGTTGCTCATTCTGGCTGCGCTTTTGTTTGGCATA
>CALLVJ010000002.1 GCA_938010625.1 uncultured Stomatobaculum sp.
TAGACCTGTCCCGCCTTCCTGGCCAGGAAGAGAGAAATAGTCCCGATCCCGCAGTAGAGATCCCAGACAATCTCTGTCCCGTTCAAATTTGCGAACTCGAGCGCTGCGCCGTACATAGCCTCGGTCTGCACCGGATTTACCTGATAGAACGAATGCGGCGAAATCCGAAAGCGGATGTCACCGATTTTGTCCTCAATATAGCCCTTGCCGTACAGGGTCTGCATGGTATCGCGGCGGGTATTCACATTGAGCACAAGGGTCTCTAGTTTCGCCTGTTCATCATCTGCCGCCTGAAGATCCCGCAGCAGTTCCTCCCAGTGCGGAAGCTTTTTGCCGCTCACAATGAGACAGAGCATGTAGCCCTTGGTCTCGCGGCTCTGCCTGATCAGGGCGCGGCGAATGAGACCCTTTCCGCTCTCTTCCTCATAAGCAGGAACTTGAAATCGCTCCATCCAGCGAAGAATAATTGCAAGAATACGCGCATTTTCTGCAGCGCCTATGTCACAGTCGAGCCACGGAATCACGCGGTGGCTCCGTGCGGCATAAAAACCGGCAGCAGGTCTTCCGTCCTCACTATTTGCTATTGGCACCTGCGCCTTATTCCGATAGCGGGCGGGCGTCTGCATGGCGACAATCGGCTCCATCACAGCGTCCAAAATTCCTGCCGGCACTTCGCCAATCCGGAGTAAGTCCTCTCGCACCTTGTTCTCCTTGAGACGAAGCTCTGCCGCATAGGAGAGCGCCTGTAACTGACAGCCGCCGCAACGGTTCTCAAGCGAACAGCGCGGTGGAATACGGTCTTTGGAAGGGCGGCGCAGCGCTTGCAGGCGCGCAAAGCCGTAACTTTTCTTTACTTTTATCGCGCGGCACAGCACCCGATCACCCGGAAGTGCGCCTTTCACAAACCAGACAAAGCCGTCCTGCCTGCCAATGCCAAGCCCTTCATCGGAGAGCGCCATGATTTCGAGCTCAAATTCGTCGTTCTTTCGCATATGGCTTCTCTTTCTCTGCTTTGTCAGATGCCGCTCTCGGAGGTCTTCCGAAGATTGCTGTCCAGAAAGCGGTTAAAGCCGAGCCAGCCGTTATTTGCCCCGGCTGCGTTCAAAAGTTCCGTGAAGGTCTCCATCTTTGCATCGGTATTGTCCGCGAGATTCAGCGCCATCGCCTCAATCAGCGCGGGCTTCTTCGGCGAACCGAATTCGTACTCGCCGTGATGCGCTACAATGCAGTGCCTGAGTTCGGCTGCGCGCTTTTCCGGAAAGTTCGGGATTCTTGCGATCGCTGACGCGATCATCTCACAGCCAATCACAATATGCCCGAGCAGCTGTCCCTCATCGGTGTAGGCATTTTCCGGGAAAGCCGACAGTTCTCTGGTCTTGCCAATGTCGTGACAGAGCGCTGCTGTGATCAGAAGATCGCGGTTCAGGATCGGATAGTTCTCACAGTAGTAGTCGCAGAGCCGCGCGACGCTCAGCGTGTGCTCCATCAGGCCGCCGATAAAGCTGTGATGCACGGATTTGGCTGCCGAACTCTCTCGAAAGCGCTTCACAAAGACTGCATCGTCCACGAAGAAAGCTCTGAGCAGCGCCTGAAGAAAGGAATCCTGTACCGACTGAATCTGCGCGAGCAGTTCTTCATACATCTCATTGTTGTCCCGCGCAGAGACTGGCATATAGTTGCCGGGATTATATTCGCCCTCGTCAGCGCGGCGAATGCGGCTTATTTTGAGTTGCAGTTTGTTGTTGTAGAGAATCACATCGGCATCAATGGCGACATAGTCGAGCTCATCAAAGTCGCCGATGCCGGGATTGCCGGGCTCCCAGATTTTTCCGTCCACGGTGCCGGTCTTGTCACGAAGCTGCAGACTCTCATACTCCTTACCGCCTTTGGTGAGATAGATCGCCTTCTGCTGGCAGAGATAAATTTCCGAAATATGTGTATTCTCCCGGAGCGTGTCGATATATTTCATAGTGTGTCCTTTCTGTTTCTGCCGTCATCTGCCCGCAAGCGTTGCGGTAACCGAGATGGTCTCATATTTCTCTCTGCCATTCCGCATCAGAGTGAGGCGCACGCTCTCCCCCTTTGCGCACTTTCTCAGCGCAGCCTCAAGGTCGCGCATGGTCTCAACTTTGCTGTCACCGAGGGAAATCAGAATATCCCCTGGCTGTACGCCCGCCGCATAGGCGGGTGCATTTTGTTCTACACGGGCGATGTAGACGCCCGTCGGCATCCCCTGCTCGCGCTGTGCCGCACCGACCTGTTTGCCGTAAATCCCAAGCGAAGCTGTCGCCCTGCCATTCATCATCCGCTCAATCGCAGGTTTTACGTCCGAAAGTCCCATGACTGCTGTGCTGCTCTTCTGGTCAACGCTGGAGAACAAATCCGTCATCCAGCCGACCAACTCGCCGTCCGCATTTAAGACCCAGGTCCCGGACAACGCATCACTGCTCACATCCGGCAGGTAAATCGTCACATAGCCGTCCATGACGCTCACATTGGTCTGGACATTTGAGAGAATGCCATACTTCACCGAGTGAATCACACCGAGCGGCGAACCGATGAAGAACAGGAGGTCGCCGCGCTTCAAGCGATAAGAATTGCCAAAAGGAATCACCGTCTGCTTTGCGAGACTGTCCCGGTTTGCCTCAGTAATCGGGAGCGAGAGCACTGCGATGTGGTTCGCGCTGTCCCGCATTTTGACCGTCGCTGTCATCTGATCTCCACGGGCAAAGGTGATGGTTGCAGTGTCAGTCCCCTCCACGGCCGCGGTCGTCGTGAGGAACAAAAGCTCGCTCTCTGTCTTTGCGACAGCGAGTCCCGAATAGTTTTCCGAACTCTCGAGCGCATTGTTAAACCAGTCCCGCTCTGCCTTCTCATGCGTCACAGAGACCACAGCGGCGTCGGCGCTGTCCGCCTGTTTCCGGAGTACGCCTGCCATCTGGCGAATGTCGCTGAGCTCATAGCTCCGACTCTCCAGCGCCTGTTCGACCTGCTCCCTTACGTTCTGGTTTCCAGCTGCAATATTCTCTTCCCGACTTCCTGCCTCGCTCTCTGCAGGGGACCGCAGCTGTTCACGCGTCTCTTCCTCCCCCTGGCTCTCATCCCGCTCAATTTTGATGCTGTTTTTCGCTGTATTCTGCTGCCACTTTTTCGCGAGCATCGGGCAGGTAGCACAGGCGATCGCCGCTGCGCCAAGCGCAAAGCTCGCCCCTGCAAGAGCCGCTTTTCCGGCGAGCGCCATCCATTTTTTTCTCTTTTGTTTTTTCTCGGCGATATGCTGTGTGATAAACTCATCTTCCTGCATGAAATCTCCTCCGCCGCTCCGTCTATGATGCCTTAGTATAGCATAAAAGCCTCGCTTTCGAAACGCGCGGCGCGCTTTGTGTTATACTATAAAAGTATTCTGGATCGTTTGAATCGGACTCATACTCTCTGCCGCCCCGGCAGAAGAAATGGATGACTATCAGGCATGAATCACAAAACCTTGCATACGTTGGAATTTGATAAAATTCTGTCCTTGCTCGAAGAAAAGGCCGTGAGTACGCCGGGCAAGGCGCTGTGTCGCGCGCTCGAACCCATGACCGAACTCAGCGACATTGAGACCGCACAGGCGGAAACCGAGGCCGCACTGTCCCGCATCCGCAGAAAGGGCGAGCTGCGCCTCGCAGGGCTCCGCGATGTGAGCGCTTCGGTAAAACGCCTTGACGTCGGCGGCACACTGAGTATCGCCGAACTCTATGCGATTGGCGCTCTCCTTGATCTCAGTGAGCGGGCACACGCCTACGGCGTCCACGAGGAACCAGAGGCAAATCCGGATGCACTTGAGGCCGCCTTTACCGCGCTCTCCCTGCTTGCACGGGAAAAGCGAGAGGTGAAGCGCTGCATTCTCTCCGAGGAACTGGTCGCTGACACGGCGAGTGCCGAGCTCTCGCGCATCCGTCGGCAGATGAAGAGCGCCGACGAGCGCATGCACAGCGCTCTTCAAGAGGAAATTAACCGCTACAAGAGTTATCTCATGGACACGATTGTGACCATGAGAAACGGGAGTTACTGTCTCGCCGTAAAAAGCGAATACAAGTCAAAGCTCCCCGGTGTGGTGCACGACCAGAGTTCCACCGGTTCGACCATCTTCATTGAGCCGCTCGTCGCTGTGCGCCTGAACAACGAATACCGCGAACTTGTGATTGCCGAGCAACAGGAAATTGCAAAAATCCTCGCGTCGCTCAGCGCCCTGCTTGTGCCCTGCACTGCCGCACTTCTCGCAAACCAGAAGATTCTCACATCACTCGACTTTGTCTTTGCAAAAGCACGGCTTGCCGCAGAAATGCAGGCGTCAAAGCCGCTCTTTAACACAGAGCACATTGTAGAAATCAAGGATGGCCGCCACCCGCTGATTCCACGGGATAAAGTTGTTCCAATCAGCATTCGGATCGGAGAAGACTTCACGCTCCTCATCATCACCGGGCCGAATACCGGCGGCAAAACCGTATCCCTAAAGACAGTGGGGCTTTTTACACTGATGGGACAGGCAGGTCTCCACATCCCCGCTTTCCAGGGCAGCCGCCTCGCTGTGTTCCGCAATGTCTTTGCGGATATTGGCGATGAGCAGAGCATTGAACAATCGCTCTCAACTTTCTCGGGGCACATGAAAAATGTGGTCGAGATCTTAGCAGCAGCAGACAGCAACTCGCTCTGCCTCTTCGACGAGCTCGGCGCCGGCACAGATCCGACTGAGGGCGCTGCGCTCGCGATTGCAATCCTCTCCTTCCTGCAAAATATTGGCGCGAGAACCGTCGCGACCACGCACTACAGTGAGCTCAAAGTCTATGCGCTCTCCACAAAGGGCGTTGAAAACGCGAGCTGCGAATTCGATGTCGAGACCCTCCGCCCGACCTACCGCCTCTTAATCGGCATTCCCGGCAAGAGCAACGCGTTTGCGATTTCCAAAAAACTTGGGCTCCCGGACTATATCATCGAGGAGGCAAAGACGCACATTGAGCAGAATGATGCTGCTTTCGAGGATCTTCTGTCCCGCCTTGAGTCTGATCGCCGCACCATTGAGACAGAACAAAAAGAAATTTTCGCCTACCGCACAGAGCTTGAGAACCTGAAAAAACGCCACGAGAAAGCCGACCAGAATCTCGACGAGAGAAAGGCTCGCATTCTCGAAAAGGCTCGCGCCGAGGCTGAGCGTATTCTCACCGAGGCAAAGGAGAGCGCTGACCAGAGCATACGGCGCATCAACCGCCTGAGCGCGGACTCCGGCCTGCTCCGCGAACTCGAGAAGGAGCGCACAGGTCTCCGCGAGAAACTAAAGTCTGTCGAGAAAAATACGCCAAGGAAAAAAGCTCTCAAAGCGGCCAAGCCCGCTGTCCTTCACATCGGCGACTCGGTTCGCGTGCTCAGCATGGATCACGACGCGATTGTCTCAACGTTGCCAGATAAAAATGGCCGTCTTTTTGTCCGGATGGGCGTGCTCCGCACCCAGGTCGCCGCGGACGATGTGGTTCCGCTTGCGGATGAAACCGCTGCTGCAAAGGGCGCAAAGCGTGACTACAGCGGTGCAGCGCCAACCTTTGGCAAGGCCTCTCACATCTCTCCTGAGATTAATCTAATCGGGAAGACGGTCGATGAGGCGATCAGCGAACTCGACAAGTACCTGGACGATGCCCTGCTCGCGCACCTGAATTCCGTCCGCGTCATTCACGGCCGCGGCACCGGTGCCCTGAAAAAGGGCGTTCTCGCCTGGCTCAAAAAGCAGTCCTATGTCAAAAAATTTGAAGATGCCCACTTTGACGATGGTGGTGAAGCTGTCACCGTGGTCACGTTCCGTTAAATGATCGTTTGCAAGTCACGTTTGCACAGAAAGGAGCTTCTTTGGCAGGAAAGCAAAAAATTCTGATCGTCGATGACGACGAAAATATTGCAGAGCTCATCTCCCTCTATCTGGAAAAGGAATGTTTTGAAACGCACATTGCCGCCGACGGCGCAGAGGCGCTCTTGCTCTTTCAGTCGCTCTCCCCGGATCTGGTGCTCCTGGATCTCATGCTGCCGCATGTCGACGGCTATCAGGTGTGCCGCGAAATCCGAAAGAATTCCCAGACACCGGTCATCATGCTCTCGGCAAAGGGAGAGGTCTTTGACAAGGTGCTCGGCTTAGAGCTCGGTGCCGACGACTATATCATCAAACCTTTTGAGCCGAAGGAACTGGTTGCGCGGGTTCGCGCCGTGCTGCGCCGCTACCGCTTGCAGGAAGCTGCAGCGCCTGCGCGAATAGACTCGGACACCGTGCGCTATGAGGATCTGGAAATCAGTCTCACCAACTATGCAGTCCGCTATGAGGGCCGTCCGGTTGAAATGCCGCCGAAGGAGCTGGAGCTGCTCTATTTCCTGACTTCCCACCCGAACCAGGTCTTCACGCGGGAGCAGCTCCTCGACCATATCTGGGGCTATGAATATGCAGGTGACACCCGCACCGTTGACGTGCACATCAAGCGCCTCCGCGAAAAGCTGAAAGATAAACCCGGCTGGTCCATCTCCACGGTCTGGGGGGTCGGCTATAAATTTGACCTGCGCACATGATGAAGTTCATACGCCGCTCTCTCTACTTAAAATTTCTGCTCGGCTATCTGCTCTTTGGCGTCGCGGGCTTTCTCGCGGTCTCTACACTCTCCGCGCATCTCACCGAGAATTACCTGATCAAGAGCCGCGCTCACACGCTCTATGACGAGGCGAGCCTGATTGCCGCCGCCTACTCGGGTGTCTATGACGGCAAGGCGTTGCCGCTCTCGAGCGCTTATCCGCAGCTTGAGGCCGTCTCCACTTATTTGCAAGCAGAAATCTGGATTATGGATAAAAACGGTGCCATTATCCTTGACTCGGCGCACAGCTGGGACGGGCGCACCATCCCGGACTTTGATCCGACTGCTACCGGCAGCCGCTTCTATATGGTCGGCTCCTACTTTGGATCGTTTCCGGATACCGTCCTGAGTGTCTCCGCGCCGATCACAGGCAATTACCGAACCTATGGCTATGTCGTCATTCACCTCCGGATGACCTATGTCCAGGAAGATGCGATTCAGATTCTGAATCTGGTCTACATCAGCTACGGCATCGTCTTTCTGCTCTCGTTCACCTTTCTCTTTATTTTTCATTTTGTGGTCTACCGACCGCTCGCTGCGATCACCGAAGGCGCCCGCCAGTTTGCCGATGGCAATCTGACCCACCAGATTCCGGTGCGCGCTGAGGACGAGATGGGCTATCTCGCGACGACGATGAACGGCATGGCAGAAAAGCTCGCCCGTCTCGAGGAGGATGAGCGGCGTTTCATCGCCAATGTCTCGCATGACTTCCGCTCCCCGCTGACCTCCATCAAAGGCTTCTCCGAGGCCATTCTGGACGGCACAATTCCGCCTGCGCAGCAGGACAAATACATGCGCCGCGTCATTGCGGAGAGCGAGCGCCTCACAAAACTCACGGAAAATATGCTGAATCTCAATACGCTGACGCTCGGACAAACACTCCAAAGGAGTATCTTTGAGCTGAACGCACTGATTCGCGCGACCGCCGAGAGCTTTGAGCCCCAGTGCAAGGCAAAGCACATTCACATCTCCTTGGTCTTTGCCGAAGAACAGACTTTTGTCTACGCCGATGCCCTGCGCATCCAGCAGGTGCTCTATAACCTCACCGACAACGCCATCAAGTTTTCGGCTGAAAACAGCGAAATTGAGATTGCCTGCGCAGAACGGCGCAGTCAGATTGCAGTCGCTGTGAGCGACAATGGCATTGGAATTCCCACCAAAGACCTGTCGCGCATTTTTGATCGCTTTTTTAAGGGTGACCGCTCCCGCGGTCAGGACAAGATGGGCGCAGGACTCGGGCTCGCAATCGCGCGGGAAGTCATGCTCGCGCACGGCGAGAGCCTCGAGGCCACGCAGCGCCCGGAGGGAGGCAGTCGTTTTGTCTTCACACTTCCCAAAGCTGACGAAAAAAATCTGCGCCACTGACAGGGAATTGTCATTCTGTCGTAAGGATTTTGTAAGCTCGCTGTGTTATACTTATTCCATAGAAGTTTTTAGAATTCGGAGGTGTTTTATGATGAAACGACTGAAACGGGCAGCTGCCCTGTTCCTCTGCCTCGCAATGACGCTCTCACAGGGGGCTGTGAGCTTTGCCCGGACGGAAGACGACGACCCGCAGGACTATTCGGTCAGCGATGTCTCCTTTGATGTCTCGAATGACCGCGTCTATGTGAACTGGTCGGTTGGCGACAGCCGCACAAGCTATACGGTGCAGCTCTACAGCTCCTCGGATTTGAAGCCGAAACACAAAATTGGCACAGCGATCACGGCTGGTTATACGGCGGAAAAGGCCGACATCACGGACAAGGTCTTAAAGCGCGGCGCAGGCACTTATTACGCGCAGGTCACGGCGAAAAAGAAAGCCAAAGGCCAGCGTGCGGCTTCCGCGATGGGCGCTGAAACGATCACGTCTGAGGACATTCAGATGATCAAGCAACGCCGCGGCAATATAGATGAAACAAAAACCTCTGCTGCGGCAAGCACGACAGCCAATCAGAATGGCACAACTGCCACGACGGCACAGAATAACAGCGCTCAAACTCCGACTGCAACCACGCCGACCAGTCATTGGGAGTCCCTCGGCAACGGAGGCTGGAGCTACCTGCTTGCCGACGGTCAGAAGGCGACCGGCTGGTATCAAGTCGGCGACAAGTGGTACTACTCCGGCAGTGACGGCGCCATGTGGGCCAATGCCTGGATTAAGAGCGAGACCGAAGAAGGCGTCTACTACTATGTGGGGTATGACGGCGCCATGTTAGTCAGCACCCAGACCCCGGACGGCTATCTTGTAAACTATGAAGGCAAGTGGAGTCCGAGATCCTGAGCGCGCAGGGATTCTTACATTCTTTTCAATTAACAATGGCATCGCGATTTTCGCGGTGTCATTTTTTTTTGAAAAGGTTACACAAAATGGCGTTAATTTTTTGTGATAATCTTCTTACAGGAAAGTAAGAGAACTGTAAGTGAAATCCACTATTCTTTCCCGCTGAAATCGTTTAGGATAAAGACAACAAGAAAAGATTACCAAGCAGGAAATCCTGCGGAACGGAGGAAACAAAAATGATGCAGAAGAATCTGTTAAAGAAAGTTGCTCCCATTGTTCTGAGCGCTGCTATGCTTCTCGGCATGACAAGCGTCGCCTTTGCAAAGTCCTCAAAAGGCGTTGTACAGAATGTCACGATTGATCTCGACTACGACCTCTCCCCGGGCATGACCGCAAGCCAGATCGACGCAGACAGCGACAGCGCAGGTGTGGACAACGTCACTTCGGTCACGAATACGGAATTTGGCAAAAAGCCGAAGGTCACATTGAAGTTAAAACCCGACAGTGACTTTACCTTCAAGGGAACGCCGAAGGGCAATGTCAAGCTGAACGACAAGGCCGGAAAGGGCGCTGAGATCAACAAGGTTGTCACAAGCGCCAGCGCAATGACTGTCACCGTCACGCTGCCGAAGACCGGTTCCACGGACAAGGACGCGCTGGAAGTCGGCGATGTCTCATGGGGTGATGATGACAGCCCTGTCGTCTCGTGGGACCAGGCGGATTACGCAAAGCAGTACGAAGTAAAGCTCTACCGGAACAATACCATCAAGGATACCGTCACGACAAATGGCACCAGCTACGATTTCCGCAGCCAGATTCGTGAGAATGGCAAGGGCGACTACACCGTCAAA
>CALLVJ010000003.1 GCA_938010625.1 uncultured Stomatobaculum sp.
GGTTATCCGTTTGAGGTCAAAGAACAATTCGGCGCCTCCGTCTATGAGATGGGGGATGACGGCGCGAAGCTCACGCTCACGGCGACCAGAACAGGCAGCGCCAGGAAACCAGAGGGCGAGGAAGTGGACATCAGCGATGAGCTCGCGGGCAGCGACCGGAAGGAATTGCCGCAAAAGGAGTTTTCTGACATCATCGAGAAACTTTGAGCGGAGAAATGGGGGAATGGGATGTATTGCAGGTATTGCGGCGCGGAGTTGAAATCAGGTGCAAAGTTCTGTATGCAATGCGGGAGGCGGATTGAACCGGTCAGCGCGGTGACACCGACGAAAGCAGACAGAGCCGCAGAGGAGCAGAATACAGATATGACTGCGGACATACATGAAAATCAGTCGGAATCGGAGGCAAAAACAGAAACAAGGTTGGAACCCAGCGTAGGGACAGCTTCGGCGGGCAAAGCATCAGCGGATGACGGCAGCTCCGGCGGCGCCAAGAAGTTGCTGCTTCTGATTCCGCTCATTCTGCTGCTCACAGGTGCGGGTGTGGTGTTTGGCATCCATATCGGTTCTCGGCAGACAGGCCCGACAGAGAGCAGCAGTGCCGTGGGCAGCGTGGCGGATACGACAGTTGAAAGCGCGGCGCTTGGCCGCGGAGAAGCAGCGACCGGGACTGGCGACGGGGCAGATGGAAAGGGGCAAATTGGAGAGAAGCGCGAGGAAAAGCTGGCGCTCGCAGCCGAGAATACGGAACTCGGGACATTGCAGCGAAAGATTGCAGAGCTGAATCACATGGCAGCGGCAGCACAGCGCATTGATCTCTCTGTGGTCAATCATTCGGTAGGCGCGCGAAATCCGAGCGAGTGCTGGAATCCGGATCTTTTCTATACGCTCGAGGGCTATGAGAGCCATCCGGGCTATGTGAACAAGAACCTGTGCCGCCTTGAGCAGAAGCAGCTCGTCAATGCAGCGACCGGCAACCGGATTGACTATGTCATCTACATCAATCCGAACGATGGCGTCGCGAATAAGATTGTCGCGATTGAATATCTGGTCAGCGGAAGTCTGCAGGTCACGGAATATTACTATGACGCGAACCGAATGCCGCGCTTTGTCTATCGGTACGATATTGACAACTATGTCGCAGGCTATGCGGCGCCGGACAAGCCGGGGGAGCGCTTTCTCTTCAGCAGCGACACACTGCTCACCTGGCGCGCAGTCAAGGAGGACGGCTTCAAGTGGAACTGTGTGGCAAATGCAGCCGAGGGCGAGCGCCTTCGAAAAGCCTGGCCGGCCAATACGATCTTTCTCTATCAAAATGAGAGTTCGGATATGCGGCGCGCGTTTGACGAGCGGGAATCCATCGTGCTGAATGCCGCCTACAATACCTATGAGACCGTGATGAACGCGCAGAATCTGACGAGCATCAGCGGGTACGCCTATGACGAACAGGGACAAGGCATCGGTGCGGCAACAGTTCGACTGTACAGGAATGAGGACAGCAAACTGCTCTATGAGAGTCAGACTGATGCGGAAGGCAGGTACCAGATTTTCGTGCCGAGCGAGGCGAGGCAGTATATGCTGCAGATCGCAAAGCAGCCCTATCAGGCCTGTGAAATATACGGCGTCGGTGTGGAGAGCGACCAACTGGTCGCCTACCAGACGCCGGTCTACCTGTTTCCAAGTGGTGGCGCGGCAATCAGTTACCGGCTGAAACTCGGCGATGCGCTTCATTACAATGAGAGCCGCAGTGGTATGCAGACTGTCATTGCCTCGGCCATCAACCTGCGCGCTGGTGTCAACAACCGCACGGGCAGCATTGTCGCGACGGCAAAGACCGATGCGTCGGGTGAGGCGTGTGTGCAGCTCAGCCCCGGCATCTACACCGTAGAGCTGATTGCGAGCGGCTATGAGACAGTCTACGACACGTTGGTCGCACGGCGGGATGGCGAGACCGAGCGGGAATTTTTCGCGGCGCCGACGGTCGGCGCGGGGCAGATATCGATTGTCCTGACCTGGGGCGCTGTGCCCGCAGATCTCGACTCCCACCTGTTTATGCAGCGCGGCACTGAGACCTCGCATGTCTGGTTCGGCGACAAGGAAGATACATTTGGCAATGATCTCGATGTCGACGACACGAGTTCCTATGGGCCGGAGACGGTGACGATCAAGCAGTTCTCGGCGGCGGATTACTATAAGTACTGTGTCTTTGACTTCACAAACGGCGTGCGGGAGAATATGCAGAGCTATGAGCTCTCGAACTCGGGTGCGACGGTGCAGGTCTACACAGATCAGGGACTTGTGGCGACCTACCATGTCCCGACGAACCGACCGGGGGTGGTCTGGGAAATTTTCGAGATCCGAAACGGCAGAATTACGCCGATTCAGCGCTATTACAACTATGTGAGCAGTCAGGACTGGTGGATGCACGGTTAAAGAGGGATTCCTTCCTTGCATTTTTCCGGGTACACGGGTAGAATGAAATAGATAGATAATGTATTTCCGCAGCAGATACAGGAGGATAAAGCCATGGTTAAGGTTGCGATTAACGGATTTGGACGCATTGGACGTCTCGCGTTCCGTCAGATGTTTGAGACCGAGGGCTATGAAGTCGTTGCCATCAACGATCTCACGAAGCCGGAGATGCTCGCGCATCTTTTGAAATATGACACTTCGCAGGGAAGCTTCCTCGGCAAGATTGGAGAGGGCAAGCACACGGTCGAGGCTGGTGAGGATTCCATCACCGTTGACGGCAAGAAGATCACAATTTACAAGGAGGCAGATGCAAAGAACCTTCCATGGAAGGCTCTGGATGTCGATGTCGTCCTGGAGTGCACGGGCTTCTATACCTCGAAGGAGAAGGCTTCAGCGCACCTCGAGGCTGGCGCAAAGAAGGTTGTCATTTCTGCACCGGCTGGCAATGACCTGCCGACCATTGTCTTTAACGCCAACGAGAAGACGCTGACCAAGGAGGACAAGATCATCTCTGCGGCGTCCTGCACGACGAACTGCCTCGCACCGATGGCAAAGGCACTGAACGACTACGCGCCGATTCAGTCCGGTATCATGAGCACGATCCACGCTTACACCGGCGACCAGATGATTCTTGACGGCCCGCAGAGAAAGGGTGACCTGAGAAGATCCAGAGCTGGCGCAGCGAACATTGTTCCGAACTCGACTGGCGCAGCAAAGGCAATCGGCCTCGTGATTCCGGAGCTGAATGGCAAGCTGATCGGTTCCGCGCAGCGCGTCCCGGTCACGACCGGCTCCACGACCATCTTAGTCGCAGTTGTCGCAAAGAATGAGGTCACGAAGGAAGAGATCAATGCGGCGATGAAGGCAGCCTCCAACGAGTCCTTCGGCTATAATACGGATCAGATTGTCTCCTCCGATGTCATCGGCATGCGCTACGGCTCCCTTTTCGATGCGACCCAGACCATGGTCAGCAAGATTGCAGACGGCTGCTATCAGGTGCAGGTTGTCTCCTGGTATGACAACGAGAACTCCTATACGAGCCAGATGGTTCGCACGATCAAGTACTTCGCAGAGCTGTAAAGCGCTGCTTTTGCAAGGCGACTCTCGCGGGTCCGGTCTTTTGGACCGGATCCGCTTTTTTATGACAACGACGGAGGAAAACAATGTTAAACAAGAAAACCGTGGATGATCTCAGAGACTTAAGGGGAAAGAAAGTGCTGGTGCGCTGCGATTTCAATGTGCCGTTAAAGGACGGTGTGATTCAGAACTATAACCGCATTGATGGCGCACTGCCGACCATAAAGAAGCTCCTCAGCCAGGGGGCAAAGGTGATTCTCTGCTCCCACCTCGGCAAGCCAAAGGGCGAGCCGCTTCCGGAGATGAGCCTCGCACCGGTTGCACCGGCACTCGCGGAGCGTCTTGGCGTCCCGGTGAAATTTATTTCCCACCCGCGTGTGACCGGCGAGGAGACACAGAAGGCGGCGGACAGCCTGAAGGACGGCGAAGTGCTGCTCCTCGAGAACACGCGTTACCGCGCGGAGGAGACAAAATATGGCAAGGATGAGGCGGCAGAGAAGTACGCCAGGGAGCTCGCAGCGCTCTGCGACGACGGCATTTTTGTCGACGACGCGTTTGGCACCGCGCACCGCGCGCATTGCTCGAATGTCGGCGTCACGAAGTACTGCAAGGAGAATGTGGTAGGCTATCTGATGGAGAAGGAAATCCGCTTCCTTGGCCAGGCGGTCGAGAATCCGGTGCGCCCGTTTGTGGCGATCCTCGGTGGCGCGAAAGTCTCGGACAAGCTGAATGTGATCAACAACCTGCTCGACAAGGTCGACACGCTGATCATTGGCGGCGGCATGGCATATACTTTCTTAAAGGCAGAGGGACAGAGCATCGGCAATTCGCTCTGCGAGGAGGATAAGCTCTCGTACTGCCTTGATATGTTGAAAAAGGCGAAGGAAAGAAATGTGAAGCTCCTGCTCCCGGTGGATCATGTCGCAGCAGAGAAGTTTGCGGCGGATGCGCCGCACAAGGTGGCGGAGCAGATTCCGGACGGCTATATGGGACTTGACATCGGCCCGAAGACCATTCAGCGCTTCACAGAGGCACTGCAGGGGGCAAAGACCGTGGTTTGGAACGGTCCGATGGGTGTCTTTGAGTTTGATGCTTTTGCGGCAGGCACGCTCGCAGTCTGCAAGGCGGTTGCAGAGCTGAAAGATGCGACAACTGTGGTCGGCGGCGGCGACTCGGTAAATGCTGTGAAGCGCCTTGGTTTTGCAGATCGAATGACACATATCTCGACCGGCGGCGGCGCGTCGCTAGAATTCCTCGAGGGCAAAGAGCTTCCGGGCGTTGCGGCAGCAGACAATAAGGACGGAAGGAGTGGAAGATGAGAAGAAAGATCATTGCTGGAAACTGGAAGATGAATATGACGCCGACCGAGGCGAAGGCACTTGCGATGACACTCGCGCCGCTCGTCAGAAATCCGGAAGTCGATGTAGTCTACTGTGTGCCATTCATTGATATTTTTCCGGTCAGGGAAGTGATTGCCGGCACTGCGGTGCATCTCGGCGCGGAAAATGTTTACTTTGAAGAGAAGGGCGCCTATACCGGCGAGACTTCCCCCGCGATGTTAAAGGACGCAGGCGTCGAATATGTGATCATTGGCCACTCGGAGCGCAGAGGTTATTTTAACGAGACCGATGAGATCATCAACAAGAAACTCTTAAAGCTCCTTGAGCACCAGTTCAAGCCAATCCTCTGCTGCGGAGAGAGTCTCGCCCAGCGCGAGGCGGGCGTCACGATGGACTTCATCCGGATGCAGTTAAAGCTCGCATTCCAGGGTGTCAGCGCCTCGGACGCTGCGAAAGTCACGATTGCCTATGAGCCGATCTGGGCGATCGGCACGGGCAAGACGGCGAGCGTTGCCCAGGCAGAGGAAGTGTGCCGGGGCATTCGCGAGACTGTGAAGGAACTCTACGGCGAAGGGGTTGCAGCGGAAATTCGCATCCAGTACGGCGGCTCGATGAATGAGAAAAACTGCAAGGAGCTGCTCGGCGAGCCGGACATTGACGGCGGGCTGATTGGCGGCGCCTCTTTGAAGCCGGAATTCGGGCATATTGTGAACTACAAAGCTCTCTGAGATACTTTGCAAAACGGCGCAGCTGAGGCTGCGCCGTTTTTTTGAGACTGATTGACAGAAATAGAGTAGCGGTGTATTATGTCATTGGTTCACTGGAACACAGAGCCTCTGGCAAAGCAGCTGTGGAAACTGACAGAAAAAGTTCACGGAAAGTTCAGCTACTTTTTTTGAGTGTATCTGCCATCTATGGTAAAATGAACCCATTCTGAACAATCATCAACAGGAAAAGCGAGGTGTTACTATGATGCGTGGAACCAGACCGCTTGCATATTTCCTGAGCGCAGCTGCCGTGGTGGGCACAGTGGCTGCTCCGCTCAGTGTCTATGCAAATACCAGTAC
>CALLVJ010000004.1 GCA_938010625.1 uncultured Stomatobaculum sp.
GGAGGAGGATACGCCGGCTGCCACTTTCCCGGATCAAGTATCAGAAGAAGTGAAGGAAGCTCGCCGAAATGAAATCATGGAATTGCAGCAACAGGTTTCGCGTGAAAATCTGCAGCGCAAAGTCGGCGCAGTGCTGGACGTCTTCGTCGAGGGTTATCTTCCGGAGGAGGATGTCTATATGGGACGAACCTATATGGATGCGCCGGATGTGGACGGCTATCTCTTTTTTCCGGCCAATGGGCTTGATCTGATGTCGGGGAGCATAGTTCCGGTTCTGGTGACGGAAGCATCTGCGTATGATCTAAAAGGAGTGCTCTATGAAGATGAACCTGCCGAATAAGCTGACGCTGTTGCGCGTCATCATGGTTCCTTTTTTTGTCGCAGCGCTGCTCTATCAGAATGGAACTTATCCGCCAGCCCGCTGGCTCTCGCTCGCACTTTTTCTGATTGCAAGTTTTACCGACTTTTTGGATGGCTATATCGCGAGGAAGTATCATCTCATCACCAATTTTGGAAAATTCATGGATCCACTCGCAGACAAACTGCTTGTCTGCTCGGCGCTCATCTGTTTTGTGGCGCTGCAGGATCTCTATGCTTGGGTTACACTCGCTGTCATTGCGCGTGAATTCATCATCAGCGGCTTTCGCCTGGTGGCAGCAGAGCGCGGCATTGTCATCGCTGCAGGTATCTGGGGCAAATTAAAGACTGTGAGCCAGATGGTTTTTATTGTGCTGATGCTGATTCAGAGCAATCACGGCATTCTTGGCATTCTCACTGTGATTTTTATGTGGCTGATGCTGGCACTCACCATCATTTCACTTGTGGATTACATATGGAGGAACCGAGAGGTTCTTCAGGAAGGATGAGCATGGAACTCTATGATTCCGGAAGCACTGCGGATTTGAATCGCCTGGCAGATGCCTGCGTCGATTTGCTTCGAAAGAACCGATTGACCGTCACGACAGCAGAGTCCTGTACCGGCGGGATGCTATCTTCAAAATTGGTGGATATTCCGGGTGTTTCAGAAGTGTTTCAGGAAGGCTACATCACCTATTCCAACAAGTCAAAGCGCCGTCTTCTGAA
>CALLVJ010000005.1 GCA_938010625.1 uncultured Stomatobaculum sp.
TCAGGATCTCGGCATGAACGAGAGTGCAAAGGCAGAGGCGGAGAAGGTCTTGAAGCGTCTCAAACAGGAGGGGCAGCAGAGCGCCGAGAGCGGTCTGCTCTACGATTATCTCGATTACGTGACGACGCTTCCCTGGAAGAAAGAGTCGGCGCCTGCGATTGACCTGGCAGCAGCTGAGGCAGTGCTGAACGAGGATCACTTTGGCCTAAAGAAGGTGAAGGATCGAGTTCTGCAGCAGATTGCGGTGATGTCTCTGAAAGGACAGCAGTCTGGCTCAATTCTTCTCTTTGTCGGCGCGCCCGGCACGGGCAAGACCAGCATTGGCGCTTCGATTGCGCGCGCACTCGGCAGGAAGTATGTCCGCGTGAGTCTCGGCGGTGTGCGCGACGAGGCGGATATCCGAGGGCACCGCAGAACTTATATCGGCGCAATGGCAGGCCGCATCATCGACGGGATCAAGAAGAGCGGTGTCTCAAACCCGGTCATGGTGCTCGATGAGGTGGACAAGCTCGCGGCGAGCTACCAGGGAGATCCGGCGAGTGCTCTGCTTGAAGTGCTGGATCCCGAGCAGAATCACAGTTTTACCGATCACTATCTGAATGTGCCCTACGACCTCTCGGATGTGCTCTTTGTATGTACAGCGAACAGTCTTGAGACCATCCCTTCGCCGCTCTTAAATCGTATGGAGGTGATTCCCTTCCAAGGCTATTCGCCGCTTGAGAAGAAGGAGATTGCAAAGCGCCACCTGCTCCCAAAGGCGCTGGAAACAGTGGGGCTCACGGCAGAGCAGGTGCAGATTTCCGACGAGATTCTGGAACGCTTGATTTCGGATTACACGAGAGAGGCGGGAGTGCGCGGTTTGAAGCGCTGCCTAGACAAGCTGTGTCGCAGTGCTGCCGTGCGGTATCTCCGCGAAAAGCAGCCGCTCACAGTCACACGGGATAATCTGCGGTCACTGATGGACATACACCCGCTCCTGCACCGCACAGTGCGAGAAAATATGACGCCCGGCATTGTGACAGGTCTCGCCTGGACTGCAGTCGGCGGCGAGATTCTCTACGTTGAGACCATGTTCACAAAAGGCAACGGCAAGATTCATGTGACCGGTCAGCTTGGCGATGTTATGAAGGAGTCGGTGGAAATCGCAGTCAGCAAGGTGAAGGCGCTCTTCCCGGACAAGGCAGAGGTCTTTGCGGAGAATGATCTCCACATCCATGTGCCGGACGGCGCGACGCCGAAGGATGGCCCGAGCGCAGGCATTACGTTGACCACAGCGCTCGCCTCGCTCGTGACCGGAAAGGCAGTGCCCTCGACTGTCGCAATGACCGGCGAGGTGAGCTTACAGCGCGAAGTGAAGCCGATTGGCGGATTGCCGGAGAAATTGATGGCAGCCGAGCGCGCAGCTGTGAAGACTGTCTTTATCCCCGCGGACAATGTAGAAGATCTCGAGGATGTCGCGCCGGAAGTGCGGGAAAAGCTTGAGATTATTCCGGTGCGAGAGGTGAGCGAGGTGCTCGCGAGGCTTGGACTGCTCGAGAGCCAGTGCGGTCAAAGTCTGAGCGAAGCATGATGGTCTTGTCCGACCACTCACTTATAGAAAGAAAAGAACCCCGGCGCTGCCTCGGATGAAGAGGCAGCGCCGGGGTTTCCTGTGCTGTATGGCAAGTTGAAACGGTAAAAACTGGTTCTTTAGTTCTGGCTGAGGTAAGCAGCTGCCTGCTTGCCTGCGATGCGGCCAAAAACTACAAAATCTGCGACAGCATTGCCGCCGAGGCGGTTTGCGCCGTGCACGCCGCCGGTCACTTCGCCCGCTGCAAAGAGCCCTGGAATCTTGCTGCCATCCGCCCGTAAGACTTCGGCATTCGGATTGATTCGGAGACCGCCCATCGTATGATGTACGCCCGGTGTGACCTTGATCGCATAATAGGGCGGGGTGCTGAGCGGAGAAGCAAAGCTCGTCCGGCCAAACTGGCTGTCAGACTTCGTCTCGACAGCTGCATTCCACTCGTTTATTGTCGTCTCAAACGCATTGGAATCAATTTTCAGCGCCTCGGCGAGTGCCGCATAGCTGTCGCCCTGCGTGGTATATCCTTTCTTGATGTAGCCCTGAATCACGTTAGACGCATCGGTCATCGCCTGGTCTACAATGAGGTAAGCATAGCTGCCCGGCTGCTGCATCTCAGCGGCGGAGACTGCATCGCGCGTGCCAACCTCATCGGTGAAGCGCTTGCCGTCTGTGTTGACGAGGATGGCGCCGTCGCCGCGCAGCCCCTCGGTGATCAGCGCAGCCGTATTCGCCTCTACGGTTGGATGAATCTGAATCTGATCGAGATCCACCGTGTCTGCGCCGACAGCCTCTCCCATTGCGATGCCGTCGCCCTGCGCGCCTTTTGCATTTGTGGTCATGAATCCCTTTAATTCCGGGCGATACTTGGTGACCATCTCGAGGTTTGCGCCAAAGCCGCCGCTCGCGAGAATCACAGCTTTCGCATTGACTGTGACTTTCTCGCCGGTCGGACCGACTGCCTCGACGCCTGTGACCTTTCCGCTCTCATCGGTCAGGAGTTTCTCTGCTCTGGTCTCAAGGCGAAGGTCAGCGCCGAGCTTGGCTGCGTTCTGCTCGAGAATCGGGAGCATAAAGGTGCCGACTGATACAGTTTTTCCCTCGGCATTGACCGGGCGGTGAATGCGCTTCACCGAAGCGCCTCCAAAGCTCGAGACAGAGGGCAGCGGGGCACCAATGCTGCTGAGCCACTGAATGGCATCTGCCGAGTTGGAGGCGAGCGCCTTTACAAGTTCCGGATTGTTCCGACCCTTGCCGCCGATCATGGTATCAAGTTCAAAGAGTTCCACGGAGTCAAAGTAGCCATCCGGGGAAGCCTGGTAGGCAGCCCACTGCTCACGGACTGTATTTGCAAGCTCGGTGATCGCCGCATTGTCCGTATACTTTTCTCCCGCTGTTTTCAGGGTCTTCTCGACGCCGGCAGCCTCGTCAAAGGTATTCTTATCCTGTTCAGGTGTCTTTGCTGCATTCATGCCGCCAGTCGAGCGGATTGAGTTGCCGCCTGCCATCGCCTGGCTCTCGAGAATTACAATTTTCCTGCCTGCATTTGCCGCTTCAATCGCAGCGGTCAGACCAGCGCCGCCGCCGCCGACAATCACGAGGTCGGTGTCAATCGTCTCGTCGGGGCGCTTTTCGCGGACTTCGTGGATGGCAGTCGAGAAGGGCTTCGGATCAATGCCACCCTGTTCGAGCGCTGCTTTCACGGCGTCATGAATCGCATTGCTCGTTAAAGTCGCACCGGAGATTGCGTCGAGTTCATAGCTCTGATTTTTGAAAATTTTTTCCGGGAGTTCACCGATTGCCACAGAGCCGATGCCTTCGGTCTCGTGGTGATCCAGGACTTTGACAGAGTAAATCCTGTCCGGGGTCGCAAT
>CALLVJ010000006.1 GCA_938010625.1 uncultured Stomatobaculum sp.
AAGCAGTTCGAACGGAAAATGCTTCTCTGCCTCGTCAGGTTGTAGAGACTGCCATGTAAACTGCAGAGTGCATTCACTCAGATTTGCCCATGCATAATCCGTAAGGGTCAGCTTGCCATCATTGTTACGCTCGATGTATTGCTCGTCATTAATAACAAAGTATCCGTCTACATACCGGAAAAGACCAGAATCAACAAGGTTGCGGAATTCGCTGCTGGTGCGATATGCATAAAACGCATCACGCTGATCCAAATATCCGTGGTAGGGAGATTCCTTGTCATACTGGTATATGCTGGCAGCTTCCTTATAGCCAGTCTCCATCATACGAATCAGAACGGATTGCCGGGAAACACCGTAGAACTCCCGCAATTCCTCAGCCACATTTGTCAGGATAGCGAGCTTCAATTCACTATTTTCATAGTTGTATTTTTGAAGCAGTTCGTCAACCTTCAGCCGGAAGGTGCGATAGGGCATGAGAATGCGCGGAGCCATGTTATTTGCCTGCCACTCCATACGCTGAATGTCTGACCATTCTTCATCTTTCTCTGGATAAATCATGCCGGATGGACAGCGGCAAGCCACAAAGTCTTTCCCGTAGAGAATATACTTTATAGCAGCATACATCCTGTGCTTGTACCAATGGTAGACTTCATGAGCGATGGTATTCTTGACGCATCCGAGATTCCGCTGCCAGAAGGTATAGACATCGACAAGGATGGTGCCTCTTCGGACATCTATCGTCTTATTAGAAATCTTGAACAGGTCATAAACAGTCGGCTGTGAAATATATCTCTCCAAATACACTGAAATCATCCGTGATGCGGTAGCCTTGGATGATTTCGAGTCCCATATCCTTTGCGATGTCAGTAATTGGCACAGGAATAGGCGTTTTAAGCGCCTCTGCGCAGTACCGCTCTAAAAAGCGCTCTGCTTCCGCTTCCAGATCCTTTTTGTAGAGGATGGGGACGATGTTCCTTGAGACTGCCTGCCCGTCAGCGCTTTTCCGCACATCCGGCGCATATTTCTGCACATTGGTAATATCGAAGGACTCCAATCTGTCGGTAACGACAGCCTCGCAGGAGACGGAAAACCACTGGTTTATATCACAGGAGGCGGTTCCGCGATAGCTGTCTTCTGTCAGGTTGATTGTACAGCTGATAACGGCTTCGAAGAAGAGCATATCCTCCTCGATGTGGATATTGCGTGTGAATTCAAGAATCAGATTTTCTATGTTGGCGGAGTCCGGATACTTGATCCGGGAATATGATAAATCCAACAGTGAAAGGTGCTGTGCTAAGTGCGACGATACAGCTGTCCAGATGTGTGGATAGCAAATTTCATAGATAAATCGGCTGATTTCGTTTTGATTGTTGTCCACAGAGCTGCACCTCCTTTCCGTGTCAAATGACAGTTGTGTGAGTGAGATTATTCTGAGTTTATCACATCTACACGAATTTATCAATATAAAGAGAAGAAAATTCTTGTGAGTTTCACTGTGAACCTGATAAAATAGATAATTATTGTTCTCAATGTAGTGAAAAATATTTAAAGGGAGAAAAAATAGAAAAACATAAACAAAAAATGTTATTGACCCATGAGATAAAAAAAATAACCGTAGAAGAAAAAGAAATTTA
>CALLVJ010000007.1 GCA_938010625.1 uncultured Stomatobaculum sp.
TACATGCCGCTGCAAATACAAGTCCCGAATACTGTAATCCCGCAAAGCCGCCCAGCGTAAAGGCCTGCTTGTCTACGACTGCGCTTGGAAAAAAAGTCACGACCCCATTGACTGCCGCGCTCATCAGCGCTGAGACCGCAACGCCCGACAACACAATGACGCTCCGGCTATAACCCGCTTTCCGCGCAATCAGCAGCACAAGCAGCATCGAAAGGAGCGCTCCCAAAAAGGCCATCAGAAATCGCGCCGCTGTCACAGCCGGAAACAGCAGGGCAGCGAGCAGCGCAAAGAGCCCCGCGCCGCTGTTCACACCCATAATGCTCGGCGAGGCCAGGGGATTGTGCAGTGCTTCCTGCATCAGATAGCCCGCCGCGCTGAGCGCTGCACCGCAGAACAGCGCGCCAAGCGTCCTCGGAATCCGCACAAAATACAAAATTCTCTGTACATCTCCCGCCGCACCGTGAAGCCCGAAGAACAACGACAGCCAGGAGACAAGCGCAAGCAGGACAAACCCGAAACCAAACACTGCCCAGCGCCCCGGTCTCACTGCTTTTCAGCCGTTGCGTCGAGCAACGCTGCGAGCTCCGCATACGCCTGATCCCAGCGTGCATTCGGCTTATACTGGAACAAATCCTTCGGCAGCGTGTTGCAGTGGCTTTCTTTGACCGCCTTTAACTGCTCATACGCCGGCTGGCCTGCAATTAGCGCCTGGTAAACAGCCTCCGCTTTCTCTGGCTCTCCCTGGAAAATGACAAATACGTAATCTGGATTTGCCTCTGTGATCCCCTCCATGCTGAGCTGCTCAAGGAGGCTCTCCGACGCTGCATTCTTTAGGCCCAAATCTTCCAGCATCGCAACGACAAAGTGATCGGATTTCAGCACCTTGGTCTTTGCCGCAGACACCCGGATCACAAGAAATGTCTTTCCCCTGACCTCTTCCGGCAGCGCTGCCTTGACCGCATGAATCTTCTGCTCTACAGCGCTGACATTCCTCTCATAGAGATCCGGGCGCCCGGTCTCAGCGGTAAAGCTCTGCATCATCGACGCATAATCGGCAAAGTTATTGATATCGACCGCCTGACAGCGGACACCGGCCGCCTCAAGTGTCTTCTGCACTTCGCGCTGCGCCGGAATGTCGGGCGCCGTGAGCACGAGATCCGGATGCAGGGCAATGATCGCCTCCGCACTCGGCGCGGAAATTTTGCCGACCGAAGTGCAGCCCTTCGAGAGCCCTTCGAGATTCAAGGCGTCATCGGTCACGCCGACCAGATTGCCGCCGGCAAGGAACCACATCTCGCCGACCGAGCGGGACAGCGCCACCACGCGCGAATCCGCCGAGAGACTCGCCTCAGCCGCCGCAGTGCTCTCCGCGACCTGAGAGCTGCTCTCCGCCTTCGCGGCTGTCGTTATCTTCGTCTGCTGCTTCCCGCCGCAGGCGACGCAGAACAGAATTCCAAACAACAGACAGAGTGCCAGACACAGCCAGCTTCTTTTCTTCTCCATCATCTTCCTTTCTCCGAAACACAAGCTGAGGGACGGCAAGATTGTTATTTCTATAACAATCTCATCCGCCCTCTACCATCTTCTCATAATCCAGTTTATACTAAAAAAAAATACAGACTGTTTCCTATGCAACAGTTTTTTGCTTCGATCGTATGAGGTATCACAATGGAATGCAACGAATTCAGCTTAGAGACTTTGCCCCGTTTTCCGCTCTTTGAGGGGCTCACCCCGAGTGAGCTCGAGACGCTTCTCCCCTGCCTGGACGGCTACATCCGCTCCTATCCGCGAAACAGTTTCCTGATTCTCGATGAGGACGCCGTACCCTATGTCGTGATGCTGCTCTCCGGCAAGATTTTTATGCTGAAGGAAGATGAAAACGGGCACCAGTCTTTCTTAAATTACATGTTGCCCGGCGAGCTCTTCGGCGAATCCTTTTCGCTCCGCAAGAAAAAGACCCCTGTCCATGTCTCCTTCCTCGCCGCGCGGAGCTCGACCGCCCTCTTTTTGCCGCTCAACAAAATTATGCGGCGCTGCGAGTCCCGCTGCCGCTTTCACCGCATCATGACCGAAAACATGTATGAGCTCCTCGCAAAGAAAAACGGGCAGCTCATGCAGACGCTCGACATCCTCGCAAAGGACACGCTCCGGGAGAAAATTCTCTCCTATTTGCTGTTACAATGGAGCGAGCCGACAGCGCAGCCCGGTCTGCCGACGGACAGAGAGGCCGCTCGCAGTGTCAATATCCCGCTGAACAAATCCGAACTCGCTCTGCCGCGAACTCGCCGCCATGAAAAAGGACGGGCTTCTTACGGTCAACGGGAACCGCTACACCCTCTACGCCTCCCGCAGCCAGCCACAGTGAGAAGCCCCGGGCCACCGCAAATTTTGCTTTTTTCTCTGGAATAAGTGTACCAGAGCGGATTTACGGCAGACGAAAAAGAGAGCCCTGGGACTTTCGTCCCGGAGCTCTCTTACTGAAACACCATCGCTTCCATACCGTCCGCTCACAGCGCGACCGGGCTTGAATTGCTCTGCCACAGCGTGCTGCGACAAGCGACTTTTTGTCTCAGAGGCCTGCCTTGAAGAACTTGCGGAATGTAGCGACTTCCTCCGAGGACTGGGTGATTGCAACGGAGTATTTGGCCGAAGCTTTGATCCCTGGCTCATAGGTAATGGGCTCAAGCTGATAGTGAACGCCTTCCTTCGACGCCGAGCAATAGCCGGTCCAGCTGGCCGCAATTTTGCCGCCGTTCTCCCGATTGAAGACCTCAGCCTCGCCCCACTCGGTGAGTTTCGCGTTCACCGGCACAATCACAACTTCACCCGGCTTATAGCCCACAATGTAATTGCTGTGCACATTGACCTCCACAACCACGGCATTGTGCGGAACCTCCATGTGGCAGTAAATCAGAGTATAAGCATCTCCGTCCGAAACCAGCGAGTTAAAAATCTCCCGCATCTTTGCCTTGTTCTTCCGGTTGTCCTCATCGGAGGCCCCCGTCAGTGCCTTCTTGAATAAATCCTTTAAGCCCATCTCTCTTTCCCCTCTTCTTGTTTTCTCTGTACCGGAGCGCCGAAGCAAGCCTTGCACACGGCAGTATCAACTCTCATTATACGGTAGAGACCCACAAAAACAAGCAAAACCTTACACACGACTGACAGTCTTATGACACTGTTATTCCACTGCATACAGCGCTGGCACCTCGGCAACGCGCCGCAGGGGCAAAAGTCAAGGCATGCGAAAGATTTCTCCTTTCATACTCTCCGCCATTTTCGGTATAATGAAAGCAACTAGGGAGGTAACCGTGAACCATGGAAAAAGATACAAACCTAAAAGAAATGGTCTACAATGCCGTACTCCAGGAAATTATCTCGGGCAAGTATCAGTCTGGCGATATTCTAAATGAGAAAAAGCTGATTGAACAGTACCAGGTCAGCAAATCTCCGGTTCGAGATGCGCTGATTGCCCTCTGCGCAGACGATGTGATCCGGAGCATTCCCCGCTATGGCTATGAAGTCATACGGCTCACACACCGCGACATCTATGAAATGCTCCAGTATCGGGAATTTTTAGAGAGCAACATTCTAAAAGCCGGTTATCAGCGCATTGGCGGCAAAGAGATTGAAGTGCTCCGCGCGCTCAACAAAAACTGCCAGCGAGACGATGTGAATCCCATTCAGCACTGGCGCTACAATATGGACTTTCACGTAAAACTGATGGAATTTTGCGGAAACTCATTTATCACGATGAATGTCCGGCGCTGCATGTCGCGTCTGCTCCGCGCCTACTCCCAGCTCTACTGGAATGAGCGCGTGGATCGCCTCCTCTCCTATGACACGAAACACCACGAGCTGATCATTGCAGATCTTGTGCGCAGAGATCCAGAGGCGCTGGCAAATGATATCCGGGAAGATCTCCACGACTTCGGCGGCTTTACGGGCTTCTGAATTCCTCTGAGAAATCAGAGCTTTCTCCCTGTCAACGTGAGCGCCCTCTCTCTATTATAAGGATGTTTCCAGCATTTATCCCAAGCAGTTATAAAAAAAATCCCTTCATTTTGTTAAAATAGCTTGATTCTGATAATATCAGTGGTATTATCAATGGAGAAGGAGGGCATGTTATGAATTCTGATCATCAGGACGCTTTCAGAAATTACACCGCCATTCTGCGCGAAGAGCTACTTCCAGCCATGGGATGCACCGAACCAATCGCCATAGCCTACGCAGCAGCAAAGGCAAAAGAGCTGCTCGGGGAGGAACCGCTCCACATCACAGTGGATTGCTCCGGCAATATCATCAAAAATGTAAAAGGTGTCACAGTCCCCAATTCCGGCGGACAGAAAGGCATCCAAGTGGCTGCCACGCTCGGTATCACAGGCGGGCAGGCCGACAAAGAGCTTGAGGTAATTGCCGACGCGGACGATGCGGCCAGAGCGCGCTGCAGAGAACTGGTCAATGCCGGTTTCTGCGATGTCAATCATGCAGAAAATGTTTCAAATCTCTACATCGCTGCAAAAGTGCGTGGCGAGGCACACACGGCAGAAGTCGTGATTGCAGATCACCACACCAATATTGTCCGCATGACGCGGGACGGCAAAATTGTCTTCGAGAAAAAAGCTGCTGTGCAGACTGCGGATGAAAAACCTGTTGCTCCTGCTGCTGATCGCAGCAAAATGACATTGCACGGACTGCTCGACTACGCGGATCAGGTGGATCTCTCGGAAGTGCGTGATCTTCTGGAGCGCCAGATTCGCTATAACACCGCAATCTCTCAGGAAGGGCTTGACAATTGCTGGGGCGCGCAGATTGGAAAGACGATGTTGGAGAGCTGGGGAAACGACGTGAAAACCTGTGCCATTGCGAGAGCTGCCGCCGGTTCCGACGCCCGTATGAGTGGCTGCGCCCTGCCGGTCGTCATCAATTCCGGCTCCGGCAACCAGGGAATCACGGTGACCATGCCGGTTCTTGTCTATGCAAAGGAATGGCAGGTCTCTGAAAACAAACTTTACCGCGCACTGCTCGTCAGCAATCTGGTATCCATTTATATCAAGCACTTCATAGGTCCGCTCTCAGCTTTCTGCGGCGCTGTCAGTGCAGCCTCGGGCGCGGGCGCGGCTATTACCTATATGGCAGGAGGTGATTACAGGCGCATTGCCTATACGATCACAAATACGCTCGGCAATGTAGGAGGCATCGTGTGTGACGGCGCAAAGCCCAGTTGCGCAGCCAAAATCGCCTCCTCAGTTCACGCAGCTATTCTGGCCTATCAGATGAGTATGCGCGATCAGCAGTTCAAGCCTGGCGAAGGTATCGTAGAGGAAGATGTCGAAGAAACAATCCGCAATATGGGCTACATTGGCAAGGTAGGAATGAAGCCCACAGATCATGAGATTCTGAATGTCATGATCGACAAAGTAGATGTCAATGCATGTCTTTGACAATTCAAAATTAGGAGGGGTTTTTATGGAAAAGAAGGGGTTTATACACAGTCTGCCATTTCGTCTGATTATGGCGCTGGTGATTGGTCTGGTAGCCGGGCTGATCATGAACACAATGGAGAAGTCCGCTGTCATCACTGGTATTCTGAATGTCATCGTCACAGTCAAGTATATTACCGGTCAGTTTATCGGCTTCTGCGTGCCGTTAATTGTCATTGGTTTTATCGCGCCCTCTATCACGCGGATGGGAAACAATGCCTCCAGAATGCTTGGGGTCGCCCTGCTGATCGCTTATGTTTCCTCGATTGGCGCAGCATTTTCTTCT
>CALLVJ010000008.1 GCA_938010625.1 uncultured Stomatobaculum sp.
GGGAACTGTGATTCTCCGCTCGCACGGCGTGGGACCGGAGGTCTACCGTCTCTGCGAGGAGAAGAAACTCCGCATTGTGGACACAGCCTGTCCGTTTGTGAATAAAATTCATAAAATTGTGCGGGCGGAAAATGAAGCCGGACGCCGGGTCCTGATTGTCGGAGATCCCAGTCATCCGGAGGTACAGGGCATACGCGCCTGGGGCAGGGCGGACACCGCAGTGATTCGGAATGAGAGAGAATTCCTGGCGCTTCAGATTCCAAAGAATGTGCCGATCTCCGTAGTTTCCCAGACCACGTTTCAGATTGCAAAGTTTAAAATGCTTGTTGATAAAATCAGAGAGTTAGGTTATGATATAGTTTGTTTTAATACGATTTGCAATGCGACGCAGGAAAGACAGGCAGAGGCCAGGAAAATTGCTTCTGAGGTCGATGCTATGATCGTGATCGGAGGGAAAAACAGTTCCAATACGAGAAAGCTTGTGGAAATCTGTTCTGCAGTTTGTCCGCATACGTTTTACGTCCGGACCGCGAGAGAATTAGATCCTGAGCTTTTGGCGCCCTTTCAGCGAATTGGTATTACAGCGGGGGCATCCACCCCCAAACATATCATTGAGGAGGTTCAAGCCATTGTCAGAGCAGAGTTTTGAACAGATGTTGAATGAGTCTTTTAAGACGATTCACGCGGGAGAAGTTGTATCGGGAACAGTACTGGATGTGAAGGAAGATCAGATCATCCTGAACATCGGCTATAAGTCAGACGGCGTCATCACCAGAAACGAGTACACGAACAACAACAGCCTCGACCTCCGGACTGTCGTACATGTTGGTGACGAGCTGGAAGCCAAAGTCATGAAGGTAAATGACGGCGACGGACAGGTTTCCCTCTCGTATCGCAGACTCGCGGCGGACAGAGGCAACAAGCGCTTGGAAGAGGCGTTTAACAACCACGAGGTCTTGAAGGCAAAGGTTGTCCAGGTGCTGAATGGAGGCCTGAGTGTGCTGGTCGACGAGGCGCGCGTTTTCATTCCGGCAAGCTTGGTTTCGGATTCTTACGAGAGAGATTTGAATAAATATGCGGATCAGGAGATTGAATTCGTGATCACCGAGTTCAATCCGCGCAGAAGAAGAATCATCGGCGACCGCAAGCAGCTCATGCAGGCTGCCAAGGCAGAACTGCAGAAGGAACTCTTTGCGCGCATCAAGGTCGGCGATGTGGTCGAGGGTACCGTCAAGAACGTGACGAACTTCGGCGCATTCGTGGATCTCGGCGGCGCAGACGGTCTGCTCCACATCTCTGAGATGAGCTGGGGCAGAATTGAAAACCCGAAGAAGGTTTTGAAGTCCGGCGACCGCGTCAGAGTCTTCATCAAGGAGATTTCCGGCACGAAGATTGCGCTGAGCTTAAAGTTCCCGGATCAGAATCCGTGGATTAATGCAGCGGAAAAGTATGCACAGGGCAAGATTGTCAGAGGTCGTGTTGCGCGCATGACTGATTTCGGCGCATTCATTGAGCTTGAGCCGGGTGTGGACGCACTGCTTCATGTCTCCCAGATCGCAAGAAAGCACATCGACAAGCCGTCGGATGTCCTCGAGATCGGCGATGAGATTGAGGCAGAGATTGTCGAGTTCAATGCAGAGGACAGAAAGATTTCTCTCAGCATGAAGGCGCTCGAGAATATGCAGGGTGATGAGATTGTCTACGAGGACGCTGCACCGCAGGATGCGCAGTAAATCAGAGGGTTGAGAGGCAGGGGGCTGTCCCCTGCCTTTTTGTTATGTTTAATAAAAATACATACTGAAAAGAGAACAAAATGGAAGGCTTACAGAGAAAAAAGACAGGTGAATTTGCAAGCTTTTCGTATACGGCGCGCGGCAGAGCGCTTGCAGAGCGCGCGGAAGAGTTGTTCCGAAAGGCAGGTTACCGCTTTGTCCGCGCTGAGGTTGGCGAGGCGTTTCAGCGCTGTGATCTGCTCCTCTTTGTCGGGGCGAGCGGCATTGCAGTCCGGAAAATTGCTCCCTATGTGCGGGACAAGTTTCAGGATCCTGCAGTGCTCTGCGTCGATGAATGCGGCCACTTTGTAATTCCGCTGCTCTCGGGACATGTGGGCGGCGCGAATGCCTTTGCGCGCTTTCTGGGGCAGAAGCTTGGCGCGGCGGTGGCCATCAGCACTGCAACGGATCTAAACCAGCGCTTTGCGGTCGATGTCTTTGCCGTGCAAAACGGACTTCGAATTGGCAGCCGCGAGACGGCGAAGCGCGTGAGCGCAGCGCTGCTGCGGGGCGAGACGGTCGCTTTTCAGACAGACTTTCCGCTGTCTGCCGCGGAGAAGCTTCCTGCGGGTCTCGTGGCGGCACCGCAAAGGGATGGACAACTCGGCATCCGCATCAGCGCGCGCCCGGGCACGGAAGGAGAAAACTGCCTTTCTCTCACGCCGAAGATTTACTGCCTCGGTGTGGGCTGCCGAAAGGGGACGCCAGTCGAACAGCTTCGTCGCGCGGCAGAGAGATTTCTAAAAGAACAAAACATTTCAAAAGGGGCACTTTTTTCGCTGGCGAGCATCGACTTAAAGCGGGAAGAGCCAGCGATCCTCGCGCTCGCTGTCTTTTTTGCTGTTCCAGCGCAGTTTTTTACGGCAGAAGAGCTCTGCGCTGTGCCGGGTGAGTTTGAGAGCTCCGCTTTTGTGGAAAAGATCACAGGCGTCGGTGCCGTCGCTGCGCGCGCCGCTGCGCGCTGCGCGCCGATCTGCGTGACCAGTAAGACCATTGTGGAGGGGGCGACTTTTGCGCTCTACCGGCGGGACTTTGTGCCTGCCTTTGAAA
>CALLVJ010000009.1 GCA_938010625.1 uncultured Stomatobaculum sp.
GAAGTGCTGCTCTATGACAGCAATGAAGCGCTCTCGGAGGAAAAGCTGCGGAATCATTTTCCAGAGAATGCGCGCCTCACGATCTGCCTCGGCGAACTGGATGAGACGCTGCTCCCCGGCATTCAGATTTGTGTGATGAGCCCGGGGATTGACCTTGAGACGCCCTTTGTGAAGACGCTGACCGACAAGAAGATTCAGCTCTGGTCGGAGATTGAACTCGGATTCCAGGTCGCGAAGGGACAGCTGCTCGCCATCACCGGTACGAACGGCAAGACCACGACGACGGCACTGACCGGCGCAATTATGAAGCGCGCGTTTGGCAATACCTTCACGGTCGGCAACATTGGTCTCCCCTATACAGAAGTCGCGCTGAAAACCACGGAGAAGTCAATCACGGTGCTCGAGGCGTCGAGCTTCCAGCTGGAGACCATTATTCGCTTTCACCCGCACGTCGCGGCGATTACGAATATTACGCCGGATCACATGAACCGCCATCATACGATGGAAAACTATATTCGGATCAAGGAGGACATCAGTTCGAACCAGACGGTTGATGATTTTCTGGTGCTGAACTACGACGACGAGGTGCTGCGCGCCTTTGGAGAGCGGAAGGATCTGAAGCCAAAGGTGATTTTCTTCTCGAGTACTCAGCTGCTTGACGACGGCTATGACCTCGAGGACGGCGTCATTTGCCGCCGGGAAAAAGGCGAGAAAACAGAGCTGATCCGAACCGATGAACTGCAGCTCCTCGGGCGTCACAATTTTGAAAATGTCATGACAGCGATTGCAATGGCTGTCTGCATGAAAGCGCCGATGGATGCGATTCTCGATGCCGTGCGCGCTTTTCAGGCGGTCGAACACCGCATTGAATTTGTCGCGGAACGCTACGGCGTAAGGTATTACAATGACTCGAAGGGCACCAACCCGGATGCGGCAATCCAGGCCATCAAGGCGATGCCGGGCCCCACGCTGTTAATTGGCGGCGGCTATGACAAGGGTTCTTCTTACGATGAGTGGATTGAAGCTTTTGGCGGCAAGGTGCGCTATCTTGTGCTGCTCGGGCAGACGCGGGATGCCATTTCAGATTGTGCAAAGCGCCACGGCTTTACGAATATTATGTTCGCGGAGGATATGCAGGAGGCAGTCAAGGTCTGTGCCTCGTATGCCAATGCGGGCGACTATGTGCTGCTCTCTCCCGCCTGTGCAAGTTGGGGTATGTTTCCGAACTACGAGGTGCGCGGCAAAGTCTTTAAGGAGTGCGTGCGCACACTATGACGGCGAGAGCGCCGAAGAAAAGGAGTCCGTCAGACCAGCGGCAGAGAGAGCCGCGCGTCAGGCGACCAGTGCGCACGGCACCCGGCAAAATAGAGCCGCTCTATCCGCGGCAAAAAAAGACCGTGCGAAGGGGGCTTTTTCTCAGGTTGTACCGGCTGTTCACCGCAGTGCCCTGCGTTGGCAGAGAACAGTGGAAACAGAATCGGCGCCGTATGGACAGCTATATTTTCTGGGTCACAGTCATTCTGGTGCTGTTTGGTCTCGCGATGGTTTACTCGACGACCTCTTTTGTCGGCGATGATCCGCTTGCCGGCGTGAAGAAGCAGGCGTTTTTTGCCTTGCTCGGGTTATTTGCCATGCTCTTCTTGTCCCGCCTCGACTATCACAGGCTGCTCTGCTTAAGCTGGTGCCAGCTCTACTTTCTCAGTTTTGTCCTGCTGGTTGTCACGCAGTTCAGAGGACGGAGCTCTCACGGGAAAATGCGCTGGATCAAGCTGGGACCTCTGAGCTTTCAGCCTTCGGAGCTCATGAAGACAGCTCTGGTGCTGTTTTTTGCGGTTTATCTGGTCAATCATTTTTACCGGTTGTCAAAGAACCCCAGACGTATCTTCTGGACGATGGCATTTTTTGGCGGTATTCCGGCGCTGCTGGTTGCGCATCAGAATCTCAGCACCGGGCTTTTGCTCGGCGCGATGGTCTTTCTGATCACATTTCTCGGTGTGCGGGACAACCGAACTCATCTGGCACTCGCAGTATTTATGCTGGTGACTGCATATTTCGTCACGCACTATTACAAGAAGATTCCGTTTTTGCACACATACCAAATTGCGCGCATTGAGTCCTGGCTGCATCCCGAGGCAAATGCGAACGGCAGCGGCTTTCAGGTGCGGCTCGGCAAGTATGCAATCAGCGCAGGCGGCTGGTTTGGCGCTGGATTTGGCAGAGGCATTGTCAAGCAGAACGGTCTGCCGGAGCCCTCGACCGACTTTATCTTTCCGGTCATCGGCGAAGAACTTGGCATGGTTGGCATGGGCGTGCTGATTTTACTCTATTTTATGCTGCTCCTCTGTATCTGGAGGATTGCCTTCCGGGCGCCGGATCGCTACGGAGCGCTCATCTGCGGCGGCGTGGCAATCCACATCCTGCTGCACATTGCGATGCATGTCGCTGTGGTCACGGGGATGATGCCGAATACAGGTGTCACCCTGCCCTTCATCAGCAGTGGCGGAACCTCACTGCTTAGTTTCATGGGGGAAATCGGGCTTGTCCTGGCGGTTTCACGGGGCGTGCGCCCGGAGAAGCTGATATGAAAAGGCTTAAAAAACTGGGATTGATCCTTGCGCTGTTGCTGGCAGGTCTGCTCGCGGCAGCGCTTGTCTGTATTCGCGTCAAAAATGTCACGGTGCGAGGCAATCTGATTTACAGCGAAGCGGAAGCGCGGGAGGCTTTGCTGCCGCAGGCGGAGGGAGAGCGCAGCGCTGTGCTGCTCTGGCAGCTGCTGCGCGCAAAAAAGAAGCGGCTCGCTTTTTTGTCGGGTTATGACATCTACTTCACATCGCCGTTTTCAGTGGAACTCGTGCTGCACGAGAAGCAGGTGCTCGGCTATGTGCGCTATATGAGCGCTGCCTTTTACTTTGATCAGGAGCTTCGCGTCGTAGAGAGCGTGCAGAAGCCCATCTCTGGTTATCCGGAAGTCACGGGGCTGCAGACTGGCGACATCGCGGTCGGCGGTATGCTGCTTGCGGCGGATGTGAAGGGCAGAACCATCGTCCGGCAGCTGTTATTGAATCTCCGGAAGAATGACATCAGCACAGAACAGGTTGTCTTTGACGCAGCTTATCAGGCGACTTTTCGCTGCGGAGGCATCACGGTGCTCTTTGGCGGCGAGAAAGACGCCGAGGAGCGCTGCAAGGATCTCGCGGGCATTCTGCGGACGGCGGGGAGTGCGTCCGGGATGCTGGATATCCGTCAGAGAGCGCCGAACGGCATCTATGCGCTGCAGCCGCAGAATCCGTAAAATCCGCAAAGTTGCTTGCACTTTTCGGGAAAAATGCGTATGATAGACCATATTATCCAGTATGAGAGCATCTGTGAATAAGCAGTTACAGGAGGCAGGTACCTTGTTAGAGATCAAACTGAACGAAGACGATAATACTGCAAAGATCATCGTAGTCGGCGTGGGCGGCGCGGGCAACAATGCAGTGAACCGCATGATCGACGAGAACATCGAAGGGGTAGAGTTTATCGGCATCAACACCGATAAGCAGGCTCTCCAGTTCTGCAAAGCCTCGACCGTCATGCAGATTGGCGAGAAGCTGACGCGCGGGCTCGGTGCCGGCGCAAAGCCTGAGGTTGGCGAAAAGGCGGCAGAGGAGAGCACAGAGGATTTGACCGAAGCGCTGAAGAATGCGGACATGGTCTTCGTGACCTGCGGTATGGGAGGCGGCACAGGCACAGGTGCGGCGCCAGTCATTGCCCGCATCGCGAAGGAGCTCGGCATTCTGACCGTCGGCGTCGTGACGAAGCCGTTTAACTTTGAGGGCAGACAGCGCATGAACAATGCGCTCGCAGGCATTGAGCGCCTCAAAGAGGCAGTGGATACGCTGATTGTGATTCCGAACGACAAACTCTTAGAGATTGTGGATCGCCGTACCTCGATGCCGGAGGCATTTGGCAAGGCGGATGAAGTGCTTGAGCAGGCTGTGCAGGGCATCACGGATCTCATCAATATGCCGGGGCTCATCAACCTCGACTTTGCAGATGTGCAGACGGTCATGACCGACAAGGGCATTGCGCACATCGGTATCGGCAAGGCGCACGGCGACGACAAGGCGCTCGAAGCAGTCAAGATTGCCTGCGCATCTCCGCTGCTTGAGACCACGATTGACGGCGCAAGCAATATCATCATTAACATTTCAGGCGATATCAGCCTCATCGAGGCAAATGAAGCGGCGAGCTATGTGCAGGAGATGGCGGGCGACGATGCCAATATCAT
>CALLVJ010000010.1 GCA_938010625.1 uncultured Stomatobaculum sp.
TCCTTCTGGGGATTGTTCAATCATACCACTGAATTAAGACGATAACTGCACAAAAACGCAGAATGTGCTGTGAGAGCTATGATATAATGAAAGCAAATATCAAATTTTACTGAATTGCAGGAGGAGTTATATGCAGATACAGAGAGTTCGGGCGCTGTATTTCAGCCCGACGGGGAGCACAGAGAAGTATGCGAAAGCGCTCGCGAACGGCGCGGCGGCGGCGCTCGCCTGTCCGGCAGAGGCAGAGCCCTTTACGCTGCCGCGCGAGCGGGAAGCGCTGCGGCAGTTTTCCGGCGGAGAGCTTCTTGTCATCGGCTCGCCGACCTATGCGGGCAAGCTTCCGAATAAGATATTGCCGGAATTCAAGGAAAAACTCCGCGGCAACCAGACGCCGGTTCTTCTGTTTGTGACATACGGGAACCGGAATTTTGACAACAGCCTCGCGGAACTCGCAACCGTGCTCCGGGAAAATGGTTTTTTGCCGCTTGCAGCCGCTGCCTTTGCCTGCCGCCACGCTTTTTCGGATAAAATTTGCGGAGAACGTCCGCGCGAGGAGGAACTTGCGACTGCCAGAGATTTTGCGGCGCGGGCGACGCGCGGACTCGCGTCTCTGACGGTTGAAATCTTCACGGCAGACAGCACAGCGCTTTCGATTCCGGGCGACGCCGAAGCCCCTTACTATGTTCCCAGGGGCGAGGACGGCAATCCCGCGAAGTTTTTAAAGGCAAAGCCAAAGACAGATCTGAAGAAGTGCAGGCATTGCGGCGTCTGTGCCGCGCACTGCCCGATGGGATCAATTGACGCTGTGGATACCGCAAACATTCCCGGTATTTGCATCAAGTGCCAGGCCTGTGTGCGGGGCTGTCGGATGGGAGCGAAGTACTTTGACGATCCGGCTTTCTTGTCGCATGTCCGCATGCTCGAGCAGAATTTCGCACAGCCGGAGAAGAAAAATCTATATATTCCGGCGCTGTGAGAGGGAAAAGAAATCTGCAGTAGGGAAATAGTTGTCACCTTCTAAGACTGCCGAAGTCGGAGAGAGTTGCGCTATCTTCGGTGTCAACAGTCAAAGCTCTCACACAGTCGTTTTGATTCGGTTCGGAGACATTGGTTCTTTGTGACGAATGATTATAAAAGTTCAGGCGGAAACGATATCGCCGCCGAGGATGCGCTGTATAAAGCGCTCCAGGATGCGCGCAGTCATCCCCCAGATCAATGGATCTGTGTCCGGGTAGACGGGAATGGTATAGTCACGGACGGCAAAGGGATAGTTCTTCCCGCCTTCAATTCTGTCATAGGGGAAATTCTCAATGGGGCGGGCAATGAAGCTGCCCTGGTAGTGCTCAGCGCGGTGCGTCAGAAAAAAGGAGAGCGGAAGAGTGAAGACCCGATCCACTTCATCGGTGGAAAAAGTGCCTTGATAATTTCGAAGCGCTGCCGCAAAAGCGTAAATTTTCTGACCGGCCGGACCGGCCTCGGTGCCAATTTCACCGAGTATTGCAATCTGGTGGTCAGCAATCAGCAGTTCTTCCCGCGTCTCGCGCCTCGCGGTCTCAAGCGGTGTCTCACCCGGGTCAATGCCGCCGCCTGGCAGGGCAATGTCGCCAGGCTGGTGGCGGAGTGAGAGCGCACGGCGCTCAAAGAGGATGGAGAGTTCTCCCTTTACATCGAGAAGAGGGAGTAAAACAGCAGCTTCTCGCAGTCTCACATTGGGTGCGGGGGCTTTTTGGAGTGCTGTGCAGATGCTATCCAGAGTGATTTTCATCAGAATCCCTTTCCTTGCGCTTGACAAAACAGATGTAGTAGCATAAAATAAAAACAGTTTTCAAATTCGAAGTGCACGTTCGGCGGCAGTGTTCCTCGCGGATCACATGCCGCCGTTTCCTGCTTAAAACCAGGGTGCATGGACGGCATTATAGCATGAGGAGGAAGGAAAAATGAAGTGGAAACGTTTTATGGCAATGGCAGCTGCAGCAGTTATCGCATTTGGAAGCCTGACAGGCTGTGCAAAAAGCGGGAGTAAGACAGAGAGTACAGCGGAAGCCAGCGGCAAGAAATTAAAGATTGTCGCGACCATTTTCCCGGAGTACGACTGGGTGCGCCAGATTCTCGGCGATGAGGCAAAGAATGCGGAGCTCACGCTGCTCATTGACAAGGGGGTTGATCTGCACAGCTACCAGCCGAACGCAGAGGATATTGCAAAGATTTCAGAATGCGACCTTTTTCTCTATGTGGGCGGCGAATCGGATGGCTGGGTCAAGGATGCGCTGAAGGAGAGTAAGAATCCAGATCGCAAGGTCATTAACCTCCTCGAGGCACTTGGCAACAACACGAAGGAAGAGGAAGTCGTTGAGGGGATGCAGGCCGAGGAAGAGGAGAGCACAGCGGCAGGCGAAAGTGCGGCGAGCGCTGAAAGCGCAGCGGCAGGAGAGAGCACGGGCGCAGAGAGTGCAGAGAGCAAAGAAGAGGAAGGACCGGAATATGACGAGCATGTCTGGCTCTCGCTTCGGAATGCCGAGAGCATTTGCGAAGTGATCGCGGACGATTTGAAGAGCCTCGACAGCGCACATGCGGCAGTCTATGATGAGAATGTAAAGAAGTATACAGAGCAGCTCGATTCGCTGGATCAGCAGTACACGGATGCGGTCAAGGCGGCGGCCAACAAGACCCTGCTCTTCGGTGACCGCTTCCCGTTCCGCTATCTGGTCGATGACTACGGCTTAAAGTACTATGCGGCTTTTGTGGGCTGCTCGGCGGAGACCGAGGCGAGCTTTGAGACCGTTTCCTTCCTCGCGAAGAAGATGGATGAGCTTGGTCTCAAGCATGTCATGACGATTGAGGGGCCGAACAAGAAGATCGCGGAGACCATCATCCAGAATACGAAGGACAAGAATCAGGATATTCTGACCCTGAATTCGATGCAGTCCACGACGGAACAGGACATCGAGAGCGGCGCGACTTATCTCGGCATCATGCAGCAGAATCTTGAGGTCTTAAAGCAGGCCTTGCAATAAAGAAACAGAAATAAGGCGCAGCTGCGCCTGTAACGGAAAGGCACGGGATGGCACAACTTCTCTGCCGGGACTTGACACTCGGCTATGACCAGAAAAGCATTCTGGAACATTTGAATTTTGAAGTCAACGCGGGGGAGTATCTCTGCATTGTCGGAGAAAATGGCTCCGGCAAGAGCACCTTAATGAAAACCATTTTGGGGCTGCAGCCGCCGCTCGGGGGAAGCGTGGAACGGGGGGACGGTCTCCGGGCAAATGAAATTGGTTATCTGCCGCAGCAGACCTTGGTGCAGCGGGATTTTCCGGCTTCGGTTGAAGAGATTGTACTCTCGGGGCGGCAGGGAAGAACCGGTTTCTGGCCATTTTATCGAAAAGCCGACCGGGAGAGCGCAGAAAAGAATATGGAGCGCATGGGCATCACGGCATTTCGGAAGCGCTGTTACCGGGAGCTCTCGGGCGGACAGCAGCAGCGTGTGCTGCTTGCGCGGGCGCTCTGCGCGACCGAAAAAATGCTGCTGCTCGATGAGCCGGTCTCCGGTCTCGACCCGAAGGTCACGGCGGACATGTACCAGCTGATTCAGGGGCTGAATGAGGAAGGCATCACGATCATCATGATTTCGCACGACATCGCGGCAGCCGTGCAGTATGCGAGCCATATTCTGCACATCGGCAAGAAAGTGTTCTTCGGCACCAGAGAGGAATATCAGCACTCCCGGCTCGGCGAGTGGTTCTTACAGGAAGAGAGTGTGAGCGTGTGATGGCAATGGTTCAGAAGATTGCTTTTTATCTGCAATATCCCTTTGTGAGATATGCGATCATTGTCGGCGTATTGATTGCCCTCAGCTCTTCGCTGCTCGGCGTCACGCTCGTGTTAAAGCGCTATTCCTATATCGGCGACGGCCTCTCGCATGTCGCCTTCGGCGCAATGGCAATCGCATCGGTTTTAAAACTCACGAACCAGATGGTTCTGATTCTCCCGATCACAATACTCTGTGCGGTGCTCTTGCTCCGCACCGGGCAGAATACGAAGATCAAGGGCGACGCCGCGATTGCGATGCTCTCGGTCGGCGCGCTGGCATTTGGCTACCTTCTCATGAATGTCTTTTCGACTTCGGCGAACTTGTCTGGGGATGTCTGTTCGACTCTCTTTGGCTCCACCTCGATCCTGACACTCACGAGCCGGGAAGTGCAGCTCTGCGCGGCGCTCTCGTTTCTCGTGGTCTGCCTTTTTATCATTTATTACCAGAAGATTTTTGCGGTGACCTTTGACGAGAATTTTGCGCGCGCCTCTGGAACAAATGCCGGGCGTTACAATCTCCTGATTGCGGTCACAATCGCCGTGATCATTGTACTCGCGATGAATTTGGTGGGTTCGCTCTTAATTTCAGCGCTCGTCATTTTCCCGGCGCTCTCGGCGATGCGCTTGTTTCACAACTTTAAGAGCGTTACGATCTGCTCGGCGCTGCTCTCGGTGAGTTGCGCGCTGATTGGCATTCTCGCCTCCATCTTGGCGGGTACGCCGGTCGGCTCGACCATTGTCGCGGCAGATGCTGTTGCGTTCGGGCTTTGTTGCCTGCTCGCGGCGGTACAGCGGAGGAAGACAGCATGAGAAATAAGAACTATGTATTGTCGGCGGCGCTGGCGCTTGGGCTCTTGCTCAGTGCTTGCGGCAGCACCGACGGCGCAAAGAGCCGCGGCGGCGGAAGCCAGACAAAGAGTGTCAATGAGGTACTCGCGTCCGGTCAGCAGGCGGCGGAGAGCCAGAAGGCAGCGAGCGCGTCTGCGGAGACCGTCGATGTCACTGCGGCGAGCCGCACCGTCGCAGAGACAGAGAACGAGAGCGCCAATTTGAAAGGCGATGACGGCACCGACATCGACCTCACAAAGCTGAGTGCGACCCTGGTCTTCTCGGAGGTCTATAACATCATGGTGAACCCCGACAGCTGCATGGGCAAGACCATACGGATGAAGGGCCTCACCGCAATTTACCACGACGAGACCAAGGACACGGACTACTATTCCTGCATTGTGCAGGATGCGACCGCCTGCTGTGCGCAGGGCATCGAGTTCAAGCTTGCGGACAACTACCGCTTCCCCGACGATTACCCGCCGGAGGGCTCGGAAATCACCGTGCGCGGGCGCTTTGATGTCTACAAGGAGGGCGAGTACAAGTACGCTGTCTTAAAGGACGCGGTGCTCGAGAAGGTCAATACCGAGAACGAGGGCGAGACAACGGCGCCGTAAAGCGCAGGCAAACAGACAAAGTAAAAGAGCTGCGGGACGAAATTTTCGCCCCGCAGCTTATTTTTGAAACGAATTCCGCTAAAACGTAAAGCCGAGCAATTATTGTTTCTCGAAGAGCATGGTTGCGAGCGAATCCCGCTTCAATTCGCGGGTCAGTCTCGCCTCCAGATCGGCGAGATAGGCGCGGGTTGGGCAGGGCCTCTGGGTTTCCTCCATCCACTCGCAGCGGTAATCGCGGGAGGTGCACAGGTTTATGTGCGCCTCCGGCTCAAAGACTTGCAGAAGGTCGAAGAGTGTGCGTGTCGACAAATCCGCCGTGAGGCGCACGCCGCCGCCCACGCCGCGCACCGCGAGAATGTAGTCTGTCGCCGCAAGCTTTCGTATGATTTTATATGCAAATTTTTGCGGAATCAATTCTTCCTCGCAGAGCGCGCGCATGGTGTGCATGTCGCCGTCGCCGAGGCCGCGCAGGATGCGGAGCGCGTAGTCAAGTTCCCTTGAGATTAACAAAAAAATCCCTCCCTCTTCGCTTGAATATACAAAGTATAAAGAAAAGGGAGGGAAAGAACAAGCTGCTTTTTCCCAGGGCTTTTAGTCGTAGGTCGTCTCTACATCCATTGTGAGCAGAATCAGAATGAGGCGGAAGATGTAGTAGGCGGGCAGGAGGCGCGCAGCCAGAACGTAGAGTGCATAGCGCGGACCGCCCGCTGCGCGGAGCGCCTTCGGGTCCAGGTAGGCATGGTTCTCGTTGTTCTTCGCATGCAGGGCGTAGAAGAAGAGCGCAAGGAAAAGCAGAAGTACCTTGAGGCCGATGCAAAGCATAGGATCCATCGGCACAAAGGACAGACAAAAGGCGGTGACAATCGAAACGCGATGAAGCAGAGCTTTTTCTGACTTGCCAGGTTCATATGTTTTCCTCTTCCGAAAGATTGCGCGCAATAATCGCAAGCTAAGTTTTATAGCTTGAACATATCATTCCGGTAGAAAAAAACAATAAAGCGCATAGAAACGTAAGAAAAGTGTCAGAATGCGTCTCGGTGCTTGTACTCAGAACAGCATTTTGCCGCGCTTCATGACGCGGGACACAATGTTCACACCAGTCCGGTAGGGCAGGAACTGAATCGAGGGATAGCGGAGGAAGATGAGGTCTGCCTGTTTGCCGGGATCAATGCTGCCGATCTCTTGTTCCCTGCCGACTGCCGCCGCGCCGTTTAAGGTGAGCGCCGTGACAACTTCTTCAATCCGCATGTTCATGTAGATACAGCCGAGCGCAATGAGGAGCGGAATCGAATTGCTGAAGCAGCTGCCGGGGTTTAAATCCGAGGCGAGCGCGACCGCACAGCCCGCGTCAATCATTTTCCGCGCGGGCGCATAGGGCTCTTTCAGGCAGAAGGCCGTGAGCGGCAGGAGAGTTGCAATCGTGTTGCCCTCGGCGAGGCGGCGTATGCCCTCGTCGGAGGCCTTTAAGAGGTGGTCGGCAGAGGCGGCGCCACAGTCGACTGCCATCTCAGTGCCGCCAAAGTCCGGTGTGATCTCATCCGCGTGCACTTTCAGGCGGAAGCCGAGCTTTTTGGCCTCCTTAAGATACCAGGCGGAGTCTTCGGTAGTAAAGACGCCCTTCTCGGTGAAGATATCGGCAAATTCCGCAAGGTCCTCTTTTTTCACTTCGGGCATGACCTCGGTCAGCATGTACCGGAGGAACTCGCGCTCCTTGCCCTTCCATTCGGGGAGCACGCTGTGGGGGCCCAGAAAGGTGCGAACCACATCGACCGGGTGGGTCTCATCGAGTATCTTCATCGCGCGGAGCATGCGGAGCTCGGTGTCCTTATCCATGCCGTAACCGCTCTTGCCCTCGACCGTGGTCACGCCGAAGCGGAGCATGGTGTCGAGCCGCTCTCTGCCAATTGCCACAAAGTCTTCGACCGAGGCAGCGCGGGTCGGTGTCACGGTCGCGTTGATGCCGCCGCCCTTTTCCATGATTGAGAGATAGCTCTCGCCCTGCAAGCGCCAGCCGAATTCATCGGCGCGATAGCCGCCAAAAAGGAAGTGGGTGTGGGAGTCCACAAAGCCCGGCAGCACGGCCTGTCCGGCTGCGTCAATCAGCTCTGCGGTTGCAAAATCGACCTTTTTGTCCAGTTCTTCGGTGCTGCCGACCAAGGCAATACGCCCGTCCTCAATCAGGACAGCGCCATTCGAGATGATGCCGACCTCCCGCATTTTTCTGCCGTGTTTCGCCTTGTTGCCGCTGCAGGTCACGAGCTCTGCGGCGCGGCGGATATAGGTTCTCTTCATACGAAAGTCCTCCTCCAAATGGGATGGTTTCAACAAGAAAACCGCGGCGCAGGGAGACTGCGCCGCAGTGAAAACTCAGTGCTTTTCGGTTGCGCGCCGGAATGCCTGCTCGACGAGGCTGTCGCTCGCAATATAGGGCATCGTGATGTGGTCGCTGTCCTTGAACTTCTCATTGTAGGCCGCGACGGTTTCGATCGAGTGCTCGTTCCGCGCCCAGTTTCTTCTCGAGACACCGACCATGGTGTCCCACGGAATTGACTCGCGGATAATCTGATCCGTAAGTTCACTGCCGTCGAGCACAAGGCCAAAGCCGCCGTTGATGGCTTTGCCAATGCCGACGCCGCCGCCATTGTGGAGCGCAACTAGGCTCATGCCGCGCGCTGCGTTGCCGGCGAAGCAGTGAGTTGCCATATCTGCGGTGAACTGCGAGCCATCATAGATATTGGAGGTCTCGCGGTAGGGGGAATCCGTGCCGCCGGTGTCGTGATGGTCGCGTCCCAGCATGACCGGGCCAATCTCGCCTTTCCGCACCATATCGTTAAACTTGAGGGCAATGTCTCTTCTGCCGAGCGCATCCTGGTAGAGAATGCGGCACTGGGTGCCGACGACGAGCTTGTTCTTGTCCGCGTCGCGAATCCAGACCCAGTTGTCTCTGTCCTGGAAGCGGCGGTTCGGGTCGATGATCGCCATTGCCGCGTGGTCGGTCTTTAAGAGATCTTCGTGTTTGCCCGAGAGGCAGCACCAGCGGAACGGACCATAGCCGTAGTCAAAGAGCATGGGTCCCATGATGTCCTCGACATAGGACGGGAAGATGAAGCCTTCGGTCGTATCGCGCTTGTTCTTGGCAATCTCCGGGTTGCCGGCATCAAAGATAGCCTTCATGAAGGAGTTGCCATAGTCAAAGAAGTAGGAGCCGCGCTTCACGAGTTCCTGAATCAGGTGGAAGTGCTTTGTGAGCGTCTGATCGACGAGCTTGATAAACTGCTCTCTGTCCTCGGCGAGGAGGCGCGTTCTCTCCTCAAAGCTCACGCCCTGCGGGCAGTAGCCGCCGTCGTAGGGGACGTGGCAGGAAGTCTGATCGGAGAGCAGCTCAATTTTCTCATTGTGATCGACTGCGTACTGCAGGAGATCCACAATATTGCCGTGGAAGGCGATCGACATGGGCTCTTTTTTCTCGAGGGAGAGGTGCGCATAGCGGAAAGCTTCCTCAGGGGTCTCAGCGACTTTCGAGACCCAGCCCTGGCTGTATCTGGTCTCAATGCGGGAGGAATCGACTTCGGCGACAATGCCGACGCCGCCTGCAATCTCAACGGCCTTCGGCTGTGCGCCGCTCATACCGCCGAGACCGCTGGTCACAAAGAGGTGCCCTGCGAGATCCCCATTTGCCGGAACGCCGAGATACTTTCTTCCGGCATTCAGAATTGTATTGAAGGTGCCGTGGACGATGCCCTGCGGGCCAATGTACATCCAGCCGCCAGCTGTCATCTGGCCGTAGCTCGAGCAGCCCATAGCGGTGATCCGGGTCCAGTCTTTCAGGTTATCGGCTTCGCCGACCAGGAGGCCGTTTGTGATGATGACGCGCGGCGCCTGCCTGTGGGAGTGGAAGAGACCCAGCGGGTGACCGGACATCACGACGAGGGTCTGCTCATCGGTCATCTTTGCCAGATACTGCATCGTGAGG
>CALLVJ010000011.1 GCA_938010625.1 uncultured Stomatobaculum sp.
GTTCTCGTACTTCTCATTAAAAATTCCTCTCTCTTTCTGCCTAGGCACATCAAAAAGCAATTTTATACTTTAATCATGGAAGAGAAGACAAGGCGAGAGAAGTGGAATTCTATCGCCTCCAAAAAATCTTCGTTTTCAGTCAAAAAATAATCCACTTCACGATGGAACACTGCTCTAACTGAGAGCGCATCTGGTTTGCCGACTTCCAGATTTTTGCAGCCAACTGCTGTTTCCCCACTCCTTCTCTGCCGGATATTTGACATTTGTACCAACATTGTACGCGCGACATAAGGGGCTTGTCACGATCTCTCAAACCCAACGCAAGCAGGAATATAGACCAAAAAAGCGCTGCACCGTGGCAGCTCCCACTGTACAGCGCTCTCTATCATAATTTCAGTTCAAAGTTGTGCGTCCAGCTTCTCCTCCAGCGCCTTCTGCGGCACTGCGCCGATTACGCGATCCACAACCTTGCCACCCTTGATGATGACAAAATTCGGAATGCTCATGACCTGAAACTTCTGTGCAAGCTCTGGTTCATCGTCCGAGTTGACCTTGCCAACCTTGACTTTTCCCTCATACTTTTCCGCGAGCTTCTCGACAACCGGTGCCATCATCTTGCAGGGACCGCACCAATCTGCGTAAAAGTCAATGAGAACCGGCTCCTTGGACTCCAGAACTTCCTTCTCAAAGCTATCTTTTGTGAAACGATATTCCATCACACTACCTCCTCTTTGCTTTGGCACTGCATATAAAATCAGTAACTGCTATCATTTTGCCAGAATCCGTGACAGATGTCAAGCCTTCCTCAGAGCCCTAGTTCCTTCGAATTCAGCGTCACCGTTCCGTCCTCGCGGACAAAGCAGGGAATCCCAATATACCCTCCCTCTCTGACCGGTCGGAACGCCTCATCGCGGTCGCGGAGCTGCAAAAACTCCTTTAGATATTTTACATGCTCACCGAGGTTGATGATTGCAAACTCATTCTCTCTGCCGCTCTTCTTAATCTTCTCCGCCACCTCGATGCAATCCGGGCAGCTCGGCATGCCATAAACCTTAATCATTGTTACTTCCCTCCTGCTGAAAATGTCTCTTTGCAAATTCCATATCCTGCACAAACTCGGCGGTTCCAAGATAATTGCCCTCTGCATCCCGCACAGCGCGGTAATTGACCAACATGGTCTTGCCGCCCTTCTCCGCCCAAATGGCAACACTGCTCTGGCGTCCCGCGCGGAATTCTCCGATAATCTGACGCACCAGCGGTTCCACCTTCGGGGGATGGCAGGAAAATACTTCGCGATCCAACGCCATCTTTGGACGCTTAAAAGCCTTCTGTCCCTCGCTCTCATTGAAATAGCGGTTGATGTTGTCCGCATCGACAAAGGTAATTTCCATCGGGATTGTATTCAGGAGCCACTCAAGCTGATCCAGCTTCAAATGACCGCCCGGCATAACAATCTCGCCGACAAACGAAGAGCTGCAGCGCCTGGTTTCTGTCGCATCCGCTGCGACCTGTACTTCCGGCTTCTGCCCCGCCGGCTTGTCTTCCTCTGCCGCCTCATAGACCTTACTCACGACACCAAGGCAGTTCTCATAGTCCTTGGTGTCGCGGTAAATCTGTTTCCACTCGTCCTCTGTAAAATTGACAGCACAAATTGGGAACAGAATGTTGGTCTCCTTATAAATCATCTCGTCCGCTCGCTGCACGACAGCTTCTGCCGCTGCTTTCCATGCGTCGTCTTCGACATCTGCCTTGTCCAGGCGACCAAGCTCGTCGCGAATTTCATCATCCACTGTCCACATAACAGAAGACGGTCCTGTCACATCATATTTTACCTTTAAGAGCGGATAGAGCAAATCGCCCTTCTTCGCATAGTGCACTGTGACCTCACGGATTGCATGAAGCGCTTCCTTCAGCGAGACCCCAAGCTTTGCAGCATTGCGGAAACTCTCAATCCGCTGGGCAAGCGCCTGATTTTCCCGTGTCAGTGTCTCAAGCGGATGTCCAGGAATCGCAATCAGCTTTACCGCAAGCGCATTCTTGTCACCGTACTGTGCCTGCTGCTCGGCCTTTTCGTGATCGGCAATGCGGAGCATCGACGCTGCGACTTCGCGCTCAGCATTTGCAATTCTCTCTTCTTTGGTTGCGCCGTGGAACAACGCTGAGTGGATGTCACAAAGCTTCTGCACCTCCTCAAGCGGCATACCATCCTTCATAAGCTGCTGCTCTGCCTGCATAATCTCGGATGCCTCAACCGAGTGAAACTCCTTCCGGAAATCTTCCCGCACCGTGTCGAGCGCATCTCCCTGACTGAGACGCGTGAGATAGCCTTTCAGCGCCTCTGCTCTCTCGGGCTTTGCATTTGGGAAGTTATACTGCGCAACCGGCGGTACCGGTGCCTTGACCGGCGGCTTTGGCGGTACCAGCGCGCCATCGGCACCGCTCACCTGAAACCCCTTCTCCTCAAACGCCTTCACAATCTTCTCCATCGGGATACCCTTCATCCGAGACCCCTTCGGCACAGTCATCACCTTGCCAGCGGAAGCCAGAATCTCTGGCTCTGTGATCTCTTTGAAGCCGACCGATGCCATAATCTCTTTGAACTCCGGGTGCTCCATCGCGAGTTCATATACTGTTTTTCTGAAATCTATGCTTTTATCCATGGATATACCTCCAAAGTGGTTTGTTTCTCCTCACTCTTTCACTATAGCATATCTCTCGTCAAAAGCCGTGATTATGGCAACAAAAGCTGAAATTATCCCGCTGCAATCCTGCTGCAGCGCTCACAGAAGGCCGCCTCTGCCTCTCTGCAGTGGACAATGTAGGTGCCGAGCGCCTCCTGATGATGCAGCTGCTGGGTGTGCCAGCTTCCCACGATGCGCGCCATTTCATCCAACCCGCTATGGGATACTGAGATATAGCGAAGCCTGGAGAGCATATAGCGGAGTTCTCTGACGTCGCTGAGAATGTGATTGCACTGCACTGCCATGTCCTCGCAAATCCCTATGGACTGCTCTGCATCTATATAGGAAATGCCAAGCTCCCCTCGATCGGCGCCGCTGCCATACGACATCTCCTTGCCGAGAAAAGTTGCCGCATCGAAGCGTTTCGCTGTGCCCTCTGCTGCTCTGCTCTCTTGAAGAAGCGCAAACTGCGCCTCTAAACCCTTCTCAAGGCGTGCTGCAAAGTGCAGCAAAATCTCCTCAGTCTCCCGCGCATCATAGAGAACCCGCTTTGCAAAGGCAAACAGCGGCCGTCTGCCCGGCATATCTACTTCGA
>CALLVJ010000012.1 GCA_938010625.1 uncultured Stomatobaculum sp.
TGTCAGAAGTACTGTGATATTCACAGCATTCCAATGACTAGCTTCCGTTTTGCAGGCTCCTCTTTACTTTTTTAAGTAGTTACAAATAGCTCTTTAAGCCATCTACCGTATAGTTCAGCTCTCGGCAAACTCTTGACCATCCACGCGCCACTCGTCCGTCATGCCTTTAACGCCTCAAGATCTGCACCGCGCCCCCCTCGGGCTACGGCTTTCATAGGACAGAACTCTGGCGACCGGTTCAGCAGTCGTCCACAGGGATCTCACTATATTCAATTATGTCCAGGTTTATTTCCCTGTGGTTCCATTGCTATATCTTGAAGTAGGTTCAGCTGATATCATGCGCTTGTTTCTCTCGATGCCAGCTGTATAACTCATAATTCTGATCTGCTGCTTGTATGCCAGGTCACCCTCATTATGTCTTTCCTCAAATACCATAACCTTCCCCTTCCTGACAACAACCGCCATATTCTTCCCACAACAAGGACATACAACATTGCATTTACAATCATCCTGGGTTTCCTGAAGAAATGTTCCGCAGAAATTACAGGATGCAACAAACTTATCTCGTCTCTTTGGTGTTACCTGACTCATCGCCTCCTGAAAAGCTATCATATTTTCTCTATATCTCTCGTATCGGTAAAGGGAAAAACTCGATGATGAGTTTTTGCCAGGATGTTTCCGCAAGTGCAGCCACGCACCATCCATAGCAAAAGGCTTTTTCTGATCTTTTTTTACTGTTTAGCAACTACGCCAATGCTTTAATTACATGCACGGCTACCCCCTGAATCTGTAGACTCTCGCCTTCGGGAACGATAATGTCTTGCATCTTTTTATTTTCAGGGTGTAAGCGAACACAATGGTTCGCCTCATCTACACGGAGTCGCTTAAGCGTATTTTCATTGTTCACTAGAGCCACTATAATTTCGCCATCTTTCGCCTCTGACTGCTTACGAATAAGCACCAGATCTCCCGGATTGATACCGGCCTCAATCATGGATGTTCCTTTCGCTCTAAGTAAATAAAATGATCCAGATCCAAACAAAGCAACGGGCAGTGACAAATATTCCTCTGCATTCTCCTCCTCTAACTGTGGAAGGCCGCATGATACAGATCCGAGGATTGCCACGCTCG
>CALLVJ010000013.1 GCA_938010625.1 uncultured Stomatobaculum sp.
GAGGCGGAGGAGCTATGATCACATCGCCTGCCAACAAAAAGGTAAAAGAAGTGCGCGCCCTCTTTGAGAAGGCGGCTCTCCGCACAGAGCGGGGATTGTTTCCGGTCGAGGGCGTCCGCATGTTTCTCGAGGCGCCGCCCGATGAGATTCAGGAACTCTATGTGAGCGAGAGCTTTGCCGCGCGCGCTGCGGGCGAAGTGCAGGAAAAGCTGCAGGCATTCGGCGCAGAGGCTGTCGCCGACAATATTTTCACAAAGATGTCGGGTACGAAAACGCCGCAGGGTGTGCTCGCCCTCATCAGAATGCGGCGGAAAACCCTCGCAGAGGTGCTTGCGGCGGGCGCAGACTGTTTTCTCGCGGTCGAGAGTTTGCAGGATCCGGGAAATCTCGGCACTATGCTGCGGGCGGGCGAGGGCGCAGGACTTTCTGCAATTCTCGCAAATCGCGGCACTGTGGACATTTATAATCCAAAGGGAATACGCGCGACGATGGGCAGCATTTTCCGCATTCCGGTGGTCTATGCAGAGGACTTCCCTGCGGCGCTGCAGACACTCTGCGCGCAGCATTTTTCCCTCTATGCGGCGGCGCTGCAGGCGTCCGTGCCCTATGACAGCGCGCGCTATCCGGAAAAGACTGTCTTCCTGATAGGCAATGAGGCCGCAGGGCTCAGCAAAGTGGCGATTGCGGCGGCAAAGCAGAGTATTTACATTCCAATGGCAGGACAGGTGGAATCGCTGAATGCAGCTGTCGCGGCGTCCATTCTGCTCTATGAGCGCGCAAGGCAGCGAAGAAAGGAGACGAGATGAAGGGAAACCTGACAAGTCAGAACCATTTCTGGCTCGATGTCCTGCATGTCTTTGTGGGCATTGCGGTCACCGTGCTTGCGGTCTTTGCCTTTTTGTCGCCGGAAGAGTATCCGCTTTTTTTCTCCATGATTTTTGGACTGGCAGGGTTTCTGACCCTCGTCAACGGTCATGTCCGTTTTACCGCGCTTAGGCGCGCACACCAGAAGAAGGGAAGTGCTGTCGCCGTGCTGCTGCTCGGTGCGCTGCTCTCAGCTCTCTGCGTGGTCAGCGCCGTCGTGATGCTCTGATGGAGGATTCCTTTGCTGAAAGATGATATTTTGAAGGAGCTGCTCGAGGCGGGCGATTACTGCTCGGGGCAGATACTCTGCGAGCACTTTCATGTGACCAGAACAGCGGTCTGGAAGGCGGTCGCAAAATTGAGGAACGAAGGGTATATCATAGAAGCGAGACAGAATCGAGGCTATCGTTTGCAAAATACAGAGTATTTACTGAGTCAGGCATCGCTCGATCAGGCATTTGCGGCGCAGCATTTTTTGCGGCGCTGGGTCTTTTTGCAGCAGACTGATTCCACCAATCTGGAAGTGAAGCGGGCTGCCAGTGCGGGCGATACAGGCCCCAGTCTTTTTGTCGCGGAAGAGCAGACTGCGGGCCGGGGCCGCCGCGGCAGGAACTGGAGCTCGCCGCCGGGGAGCGGCATCTGGATGTCGCTCTTACTGCGCCCGGCACTTGGCCCGGAGCGAGCTTCCATGCTGACGCTGGTCACCGCACTCGCCGTGACCGATGGCATCCGCGAGGCGACAGGACTTGAGGCGGCCATCAAGTGGCCAAACGATGTGGTGGTGAAGGGCAAAAAAGTCGCGGGGATTCTGACCGAGATGAGCACAGATCTGGATCGCATTGAATTTGTCGTGATTGGCATTGGCATCAATGTGAATACCGAGAGCTTTCCCGAAGAGATCCGAGATGTCGCGACTTCGCTCGCGATGGAACAGGGCAGGCGGACAGCGCGTACGCCGATTATCGCGGCCATCTGGAAGCACTTTGCAGCCTATGAGCGTCTCTTTGAGGAGAAGGGTAATTTCGCAGCGCTCAAAGAGCGCTACGAGGCGCTGCTTGCGAACCGCAACCGAGAAGTGCGGGTTCTGGATCCGGACGGTGCGTACACCGGCACGGCAGTCGGCATCACGGAAGAGGGCGAGCTCCTGGTGCGCCGGGACAATCACAGGCTCACGGCAGTGCGCAGTGGTGAGGTCAGTGTGCGTGGAATTTACGGTTACGTATAATTTCGTGTCTTCAGGAAATCGAGAACAGGAGGAATGAATCCAAATGGCAGAAGCGAAGAAGAAAACGGAAAAGAAAAGCGCAAAGAGCAAGAAGGCTGAGAAGCGGGAAATTCAGGAGCAGGAGCTCCTGCAGGGACTTCTGCAGCTGGTCGAGCAGGCAAAGAATAAGGACTCCAAGCTGGATGTCGATGAGATCAATGACTACTTCCAGGATTACAATCTGAGCGCAGAGGGAATTGAGCACATTTACAGCTATCTGGAAGCCAATCATATCGAAGTGCAGCATCACCGCGAGGAGGAGCCGCCGGAGGATCTCGAGAGCAATCAGAAGGGCGATGCGATGTTGGGGATTGATCTGGATCTCGACGATGACATTGACGCGGAGGATGAAAACGGCGAGAAGATTGAGGGCGAAGAGATCAACCTGAATCCGGTGGATCTTCTGGAGGGCGTTGGCACCGAGGATCCGGTCCGCATGTACTTAAAGGAGATCGGCACTGTGCCGCTGCTCACCGCTGAAGAGGAGATGGAGCTCGCGCGCAGAAAGCAGGCGGGCGATGAAAAGGCGAAGAAGAAGTTGATTGAGGCAAACCTTCGCCTTGTCGTCAGCATTGCGAAGCGCTACACGGGGCGCGGCATGAGCTTCCTGGATCTCGTGCAGGAGGGAAATCTCGGCCTGATCAAGGGCGTCGAGAAATTTGACCCGGAGAAGGGCTTCAAGCTCTCGACCTATGCGACCTGGTGGATTCGCCAGTCTGTGACGCGCGCGCTCGCCGACCAGGCGAGAACCATCCGCGTGCCGGTGCACATGGTCGAGACCATCAATAAGATGAGCAAAATGCAGCGCAAGCTCACCCTGGAGCTCGGCTATGAGCCGAGTGTCGCCGAACTCGCAAAGGCGCTCGATATGACTGAGGAGAAAGTCATGGAAATCATGCAGATTGCGCGCGAGCCCGCCTCGCTCGAGACGCCGATCGGCGAGGAGGACGATTCGAACCTCGGCGACTTCGTCGCGGACAACAACGTCCTGACGCCGGAGGACAATGTGGAGTCGGTCATGCTCCGCGAGCACATCGAAGCGCTGCTCGGCGATCTGAAGGAGAGGGAGCGCCAGGTCATTGTGCTCCGCTTTGGCCTTGAGGACGGCCATCCGAGAACACTCGAGGAGGTCGGCAGAGAATTCAAGGTCACAAGGGAGCGCATCCGCCAGATTGAGGCGAAAGCGCTCCGGAAACTCAGAAACCCGGTCAGATCGAAGAGAATCAGAGATTTCTTATGAATCAGAGAAACTACCAGCGCGAGCTTTCCAATTTGATCAAGACGAACGAAGCTTCGGGCACAGTCCCGAAGCTTCTTCTTCACGTCTGCTGTGCGCCCTGCTCCTCCTTTTGCTTAGAGAGCCTCACGCCGCACTTTGACGTGACAGTCTTTTTTTACAATCCGAACATTGATGACGCCGTAGAGTACCGCCGCCGCATCGCCGAAGAGCAGAGACTGCTGCTCGAGATGCCGTTGCCGCGCCCGGTCGCTTTCCTGGAGGGCGTCTACGAGGCGGAGCTGTTTCACGCGGCTGTCGCCGGGCACGAAACGGATCCGGAGGGCGGCGAGCGCTGCGACATCTGTTTTGCACTTCGGCTCCGCGCGAGCGCAAGAGCGGCAAAGGCGGGCGGCTTTGATTACTTCACGACGAGCCTCACGATTTCGCCGATGAAAAGCGCCCCCCGGCTGAATGCAATCGGGGAGCGCACTGGCGCGGAGGAGGACGTCGCCTTCCTGCCGTCAGATTTTAAGAAGAAAAACGGGTTTCTCCGCTCGACCGAGCTCTCGAAAGAGTATGGGCTCTACCGCCAGGATTACTGCGGCTGCTCCTACTCAAAGCGCGAGGCAGCGGCGCGGAAAACTCAGCGCAGCTCTGCGGCGAAGACTGATTCGGCGAGCGTATCGGCGAGCGAGAGCAGCTGCAGGCGCTGTTCCTCGTGACCGCGGGACTTTAAGGTGACCGTGTCCTGCAGGAAGTTCATATTTTTCATCGAGGAGAAGAGCTCGCTCATCTTTTTGCCTGCGGCCGGCGCCCAGGAGCCATTTTCCACGAGGGCAATCGAGCGGTTCTGCAGATTGTGTGCTGCGAGGTCGCGGATCAGATTCTCCATGTAGGGGAAGATTTCGTTGTTGTAGGTCGCGGAGGCGAAGACCAGGTGGCTCGCGCGGAAAGCCTCGGAAACCAGGTAGGAGACATCGGTCACGGCGACATCGTACATCTTGATGTTCCTGACTTTCTTTGCGCCGAGCGCATTCGCTAAAACTTCCGCCGCATTTTCGGTGCCGCCGTAAATCGAGGCATAGAAGATCACGACTTCATTGTCCTCGGGGCGGTAGGTTGCCCAGCGGGAGTACTTTTCAATGAGCCACTGAATCTTGTTCGCGACGCGCCACACCGGACCGTGCAGCGGGCAGATCATCTGGATGTCGAGACCTGCGGCTTTGTTTAAGAGCGCCTGTACTTGCAGCCCGTACTTGCCCACGATGTTGGAATAGTAGCGGCGCAGTTCGGAGAGTGAAAAATCGCCGAAGTCAAGCTGATCGGCGTAGAGATTGCCGGAGAGGGCGCCGAAGGTGCCGAAGGCGTCGGCTGAGAAGAGAATCTTTTCGGTCTCATCATAGGTCACCGTGACCTCCGGCCAGTGCACCATCGGTGCGAGGATAAAGCGGAAGTTGTGGTGACCGGTCGGGAGCGTGTCATTTTCCTTGACCTGCATGACCTTGCCCTGGAGATTTACCTCGCCGAAGAACTGCCTGATCATCGCGTGGGTCTTTGCGCTTCCCACGACCGTTGCCTCCGGGTAGCGGAGCAATACCTCTGCGAGGGTCGCCGTGTGATCCGGCTCCATGTGATTGATGATGATATAGTCGAGCGGACGGCCGTGTAAGACAGCTTTGAGGTTCTCGAGGAACACGCCGCAAATGGAATGATCCACCGTGTCGAGAAGAACAGTCTTCTCATCCATAACCAGATATGAGTTGTAGGAAATACCGAGCGGAACCGGGTGGCAGTTCTCAAATTTCGCAAGTCTTCGGTCGCTGGATCCGAGATACCAGAGTGTGTCGCTCATCTGAATTGCCTGGTGCATAAGGTCTCCTTTTCTGATGGCTTTCGATGACTAAGTATCGCGCCGCAATCTTTTCTTAGCTTCTTTGCCGACAGTATAGCACAAAGAGCGGCGGACTTGCCACTGCTTGCGGAATGCTTTGAAATGTTGTAAACTGAGTTTGTTTTAATTTTCACAAAAAGAATGGGGAAATGCTTCCCCTTTGAGGTGATTTATGTCTGAGACCTGCAATCAAAATCCCAGCGGCATGCCCGAGCCGCCGAAGCCGAATTTTCAGATTCCGAGCAACGAAAACAGCAATATCTGCCATGTGATTGCGA
>CALLVJ010000014.1 GCA_938010625.1 uncultured Stomatobaculum sp.
CAAGCTTCTCTTCATCATCCCAATGTTTATTGCGAGCTCCTTTGCAATGATGGTGTGGTACCAGGCGACCACAATTCTCGCGATCTATGCGGAGACCAGCGTCGACCTGAATTTCTTCGGCCACGAGGTCTCCCCGACCATCTATATGACACTGCAGGCAATCATGGCAATCGTCTTTGGTTCGATTATCACAGGCCTCTGGAGTAAGCTCGGCGACAAGCAGCCGTCCACGCCGTGGAAGATGGGCTTCGGCACGATGCTCTATGGCGCTGGCACGCTGATCATGATTCTGCCGTTCCAGCTCTATGCGCCGAGCGTAAAGGTCAGCCCGTTCTGGCTCGTCGCCTTCTATATGGTTGTTATCATCGGCGAGGGCATTTCCTATCCGGCAGGCACCGCATCGGCTTCCGCACTCGCACCGGCTGCATTTGCGACGCAGATGATGCAGACCTGGAGTATGTCGATGACCGCAGGCGCAAGTCTCTCGAACCTCGCTTCGAACTTCTACAAGGAGGGCAGCGAGAGCGTGTACTTCCTGCTGATCGGCGGCAGCACCTTTGTGATCGGTCTGATCATTGTACTCATTTCGAAAAAGCTCGCAAAGGAAATGGGTTTCACAAAACAGGCGGCATAACTTAGAAAAGCAACAGTTATAAGAAATGACATCGAGCTTTGGCACATTCACAATGTAGCTTGCGCTGTCGAATCTGTCCCGTTTGGGACAAGTTCGGCAGCATTCTTTTTGACAGAGAGGAGAGCGTCATGGCAGGGAAACCTTTGCTTGACAACGAGGCGATTTACAGAGACCGCAGTTTTCTGGGGCATCCGAAAGGCTTGCTCACGATATGTTTGCGGTATTTATGCAACTCCTTTTCGTACTACGGCTGCACGGCAATTCTGATTTACTATCTCTATAAAGAAGCACCGGTCGGTCTCGGCTTTCAGCAGAAGGAGGCGGCGCAGCTTTTGTCCCTCTACTTTGCACTGGTCGTGATCTGCGGTGTTGTCGGTTCCTATATGGCAGACCGTGTCTTTGGCGCCCGGAAGGCCCTGCGCCTCATGAACATGATCAATCCGTTCGCCTACATTATCCTCGCGATTCCGGGCTCAGGCGTAATCGGCTACGCAGCGGCGATGGGACTTTTGCTCTGCACGAGCATGGTTGCCGGGCAGTCCCTGAACAATCTGACGTCAAAACTCTATCTCCAGGGCGATGAGCGTCGTGACAATGCGTTCGCCTATATTTATATTATCGCGAATATCGGTGCGGCGATTCCGGCTGTGACCGGCACGATTGCACTTCTCTACGGCTATCACGCGGCCTTCGCGCTCTGCGCGGTCGCCTCGATTGTCGGATCCACGATTTATCTGACCACGGAGCGCCGCGTCTTTGGAACGA
>CALLVJ010000015.1 GCA_938010625.1 uncultured Stomatobaculum sp.
GCAACCGCATCAGAATCCGCGCAACCCATCTCGGCACCGCTTCCAATGCGGGTGATATCGACTACACAGCCGACGCCGAGCTTTCGCCCGCTCTGCAGTATCCACAGGGCAGTTTCCAGGATTTTGCCGTGCAGAAGCTCTCCTCACTCGGCTATACAAGCGACCAGATCGCCTATGCAATCAATCTCTGGAATCAGCGGGACAGCGTTCAGGCCGCCGCAGCACAGACCAACAATGTTTATGGAAAAATTGATGCCCTCGGCAATGACCTCGATGCCCTACGCCTCTCTTCGCTCTACGATTCCATTTACGGCAGCAGCGCAACAGGCAGCCTGGCAGCCTCTGACGGCAAAAAACTCTCCGCCGACATGCAGCAGAGCATCACAGCGCTCGACAAGCTCTATCAGACGACAGACAGCTATCTGCCGGAATTGCAGACGGCGCTCAGCGACACAGCAGCGCTCAGTGAAACACTGCGCGCTGACACCGAGAGCCTCTCTGCGCTGCTGCACACCTCGCGCGACATTTTGAAGAGCAACAGCGCGGCCTTTCACCGGAGCACAGACCTCTCGCTGCGCTCGACCGCCTCAATTCTCCGCCAGAGTGCCTCGGCGCTCGACAGCACAGATGCGATGCGGCAGGCAGCCGACAGCATCCGCGACCTTGTAGATAAAAAATGGGATGAGAACACCGGCGAAAAGACCCGGCTCTTCTCTCTTGACGCCGGTGCGGCGCCAGAGTCGCTGACCTCCTCCGAAAATACGGATCTCAGCTCTGTCTCTGTCATGCTCCGGAGTGCAGAGATTAAGGCCGCTGCGCCAGACAGCCATGTGAAGGGCGCGACCGGTCAGAAGAAAACAGGTCTGTGGGGACGCATTCGAAAAATGTTTGCGGATATCTGGCACAGCCTGACTGGCTGGATGCACCACTGAGGCAGGAGGAAGCACTATGATCCATAAGTTGGCAAAACGCATCACCAAAAATCCAAAACTTGTCCTCTTTGTCGCAACTCTGCTCCTCATTCCGGCGCTGCTCGGCTATATTGGCACCCGGACAAACTACGACGTCCTCTCCTACCTGCCCGAGGACGTGCGCTCTGTGCAGGGTGAAAAGCTCCTCGAAGAGCCCTTCCAGGCGGCTGCGACCTCAATGGTCGTGGGGGAAGGTATGCCACCCGCCTACACGGACGATCTCCTGCAGCGCATTGAAAAAGTGCCGCATGTCAGCAATGCCTTCTGGCTCTCCGACACGCTTGGCATTCAGGTGCCGACCGACATGATCCCGGCAAAGCTCCGCGACAGCTTCTACTCAGGCAATGCGACCCTCATGATTGTCCAGTTTGATACGGCGCTCTCCGCCGATGAGACCATGGATGCAATTGCGGAGATCCGAAAGCTCACGAATGAAAAGTGCTTTGTCGCAGGCATGTCCGCGATGGTGCAGGACATCAAGGAACTGGTCATCTCGGAATTGCCGATCTATACAGTCATCGCTGTGATTCTGATGCTGACCGTACTGCTTCTGAGCTTTGAGTCCTATGTCATGCCCTTTCTGCTGCTCGCAAACATCGGCATGGCTGTCCTTTACAACATGGGCAGCAACATCTTCCTCGGACAGATTTCTTATATCACCAAAGCGATTGCAGCGATTCTGCAGCTCGGCGTGACCGTCGACTACTCGATTTTCCTGTATCACCGCTATGAAGAGGAAAAAGAAAAAAATCCGGACAAGCAAGAAGCCATGGCAAATGCAATCACAGCGGCTTTCACCTCGCTCTCCGGCAGCTCGCTCACGACCATTGCCGGTTTCCTCGCGCTCTGCGCGATGCGCTTCACCATGGGGCGCGACATGGGCATTGTCATGGCAAAAGGCGTCGTGATCGGCATTGTCTGCGTGATCATGATTCTGCCCTGTCTCTTTCTCGTGTTTGACAATGCGATTGAAAAGTACAAGCACAGATCCCTGTTTCCAGATTTCACAGGCTTTAACCGCTGGCTGCTGCGCCACCGCCGCCTCTGGATCATCCTCTTCCTCTTTGCGCTGGCACCTGCATACTATTCGCAGTCCAACACCGATATCTACTACCAGATTTCCCGCTCTCTTCCCGCAAGCCTTCCCTCTCTTCGCTCCAATGAAGCGCTGAAGAAAGACTTCCAGACGGCAACGCAACATGTTGTGATTTTCGACCGCTCCGTGGATAACGGAAGCCTCGGCGAGATGGAGGATGAGCTCAAGGCAGTGCCTGGCATCAGTCATGTGATTTCCTACCACAGCCTGACTGGAAGCGGCATACCGGATTTCTTTCTGCCGGAAAAGATCCGCAAAATTTTCCTGTCCGACGACTATCAGCTCGTCATGATGACCTCGGATTTCGAACCCGCAACCGATGAGACAAAAGAGCAGCTCGCATCTATTCAGACGATTGTAAACCGCTATGACCCGAACGCCTATCTGACCGGTGAGGGAGCGATGACCGAGGATCTCCGGACAGTCTTTACCCGCGACAATATCACCACGAATTATCTCTCGATTCTCTCGATTTTCGTGATTGTCCTGTTTGTATTCCGCTCCTTCACAGTGCCCGCAGCCCTGATTCTCGCAATTGAGCTCGCAATTTATATCAACCAGGGACTAGTCTACTGGATGGGCGGCAGTATTTCTTTCATTGCACCGATCTTAATCAGCGCAATCCAACTCGGCGCGACCGTCGACTACGCAATTCTCGTGACTTCCCGTTTTCAGGAGGAACTTCGGAGCGGCAAGGAGCGCGAGGAAGCTGCGATTCTCGCAGGCGCCACGAGCGATGCCTCGATTATCACGAGTTCGCTCGGCATGTTCGCAGCGACGGTCGGCGTCGCCATTGTCTCGAGGATGTACCTGATCAAAGAGGTCTGCATGTTGCTGGCGCGCGGCGCCCTGATTTCCGCCTTCATTGTCGCCTTCATGCTGCCCTGCCTCCTCTATGTCCTGGAGCCACTCTTTCGGCGAACCAGCTTACACTGGGACAAGCTCCCGGCTACAAAGCCCAAAAAACAGAAAAAAGAACAGACCGCAGATGTAAGCGCGGCAGCAACAGATCCCCTCTGATTGCCGCCGCGCTTCTTCTCTCCTGTCTCATCTATCATCGGCACTTCGCCTCAGTCGTCTCTGTCCTGCTGAATAAAGTCGAGATGCTGCTTGTGGTCTTCCACTTCTTTCGCGCTCAGGAACAGATACTTCCGTATGCCAAAGAGCAGGGCGAGTGCAATGACGCCGAGCAGCATATTGACACTGTTCTCATGCGACACCAGCAGATTTTTGGTCACTGCAAAAATCATGACCTCAATAATCGAGTCCATGTCGTGGCGACAGAGCATTGTGATGAGCTCGAGGCACATCAGAATGTCCAGTACAATCTGAATGAACTCCATAAACTGGGTATGCGCATCCCGCGGCATATGTTTTGGCAGATTCAACACCTGGAAGACAACCGCCGCAAAGATCAAGATAGCAATCACAATTTCTGCCCACATCGCAGCCTGGAAAAAGCGTCCCTGCACACGGTGCAGGGCATGGTTAATTCTGGAATGTCTCGGATACATAAAACCTCTGATTTCTCAAGTCTGACTGCCTGTATCTGCCTCGCTGCCGTACACTGCAACCTGCGCGCGCAGTGTGTCGAGCCCGTAGGCAATCTGAAGCAGATCCTCCTCGGCAAAATCCTCGCCGAGCGTAAAGAGTGTCCGGTAAAAGGCCTCATTGACCGGCGCGTCTGTGACCTCTTTCATCAGCGCGCGATACACAGAACCCGAGAGCTCCTGCAGCGTCGAAAGTATCATATATTTCAGCGCGCGCACTTCCCGCTCATCCTCTGCCCAGCTCTCCATGTGAAAGTCGCCAGTCAGATCCGGCGCGCCCTCGCAGTCATTGCACTTTGGCGCCTGCAAGCGCTTCCGCATGGCTCTGACCTTCTCCGTCTCCGCGCGCAGCTCTTCTGCCGTCGCGATCGGCGAGGCGCTGCGAGAGAGACCCGAAAAGAAGATTCTGTCCTTGTCGCTGATCATATGGAA
>CALLVJ010000016.1 GCA_938010625.1 uncultured Stomatobaculum sp.
AGAATAGGCGCTGGAGACGGCAGTTCAGAAAGCCATCGGTGAGAAACAGCTGCAAGTCAAACTGGAGAGCTTTAAGAATGACGAGGTGGCAGCAATGCTCATGCTCTCTGAGGAGTCTCGGCGCATGCAGGACATGATGCGGCAATATGGCATGGCAAACGCAGAAGGCATGTTTGGAACTGCCGGCACCACGCTGGTGTTAAACCGCAAGCATCCGCTGGTACAGTATCTGCAGGCACAGGTGGTGGTAAATCCGGAGGCAAAGACAGAGGAAACGGCGACGCCGGAAACCGAAAATGCGCAGCCGGTTGAAACGAACGGCGAAAAGAAAGGACTCACGAAGCAGCTCTGCGAGCAGCTCTATGATCTCGCCTGCATCCAGCAGGGCAGTTTAAGTCCAGAGCGGATGAAGGCATTTATTGCGCGCAGCAATACTCTGATGGAGGCACTTACGAAATAAGCTTTTGCTTTTCCCTTGCGTTTTAGACGCAAACATGTTACAGTTTACAATGTACACAGACAAATGACAGAAGTGTGGGCCGAGCGGTCCACACTTTTTATGTCATACTGAAAGGGGAGGTCTTCTTTGGGAAAGCGCGAGAGCTATGTGGAGCGTACAGAGAATTTTCTCGCAGAATTGCAGCGCGAGAAGCAATTTGAAGTGGTGGACGTCGATTATGTGAGAGAGGCGGGCACATGGTATCTGCGCATTCTCTGCGATATGCCCGGCGGCATTGGCATTGAAGACTGCGCAGAAATTAGCCGCGCAGTTTCAGCCTGGCTTGACAGGGAGGATTTTATTCCGGAGGAATATATTCTGGAAGTGAGTTCCCCGGGACTTTCCAGAAGCTTAAAAAAAGAGAAGGATCTGGTGCGGGAGCAGGGAAAAGATGTGGAACTGAAGCTCTTCAAGCCGCTGGACGGACAGAAAGAGTTTTCTGGCGTATTGCTTGCGCATACAGAAGATACGGTCACGCTGCAACTGAAAGAGGGCGAAAAGACTTTTCAGCGCAGTGAAATTGCCGGCATACACCTTGCGCCAAAATTTTAAGAGCGAATTTGGGAGGACACGACAAAGATCATGAGAAAAACAAGTAAAGAGCCGGTAGAGAGTGGCAATGAGCTGAAAGAGGCGATTGAGCTCCTCGAGAAGGAGAAAAATATCAGCAATGACTCGCTGCTGGACGCCATTCAGAACTCTCTGCTCAGTGCTTGCAAGAATAATTACGGGACTTCCGATAATGTAGAAGTCTACATGAATAGAGATACCTGCCAGTATCGCGTGATTCAGAAGAAGATTGTAGTGGAAGAGATGCCGTCGAAGGTTCGGGCGGACGAAAAGCCACTGTACATTTCCCTCGCCGACGCCAAGATGATTGATCCGCACTACGAGGTCAATGATGTAGTTCCGGTCGAGATCAAGTCGCGGGAATTTGGCCGCATTGCGACTGGCATTGCCAAAAATGTGATTCTGCAGAAAATACGAGAGGAAGAGCGGAAGGTCATCTACAACGATTACTTTGAGAAAGAACACAATCTGGTGACTGGCATTGTGCAGCGCCTGAATGTAAACGGCAATGGCATTTCCATCAGTCTCGGCAAATGTGACACTGTGTTGCTGGAGTCGGAGCAGGTGAAAGGTGAGGTATTCCATCCGACAGATCATATCAAGCTCTACGTGGTGGAAGTCAAAGACACACAGAAGGGCCCCCGCATTGCAGTTTCGAGAACACATCCGGACCTGGTTCGCTGCCTCTTTGAGCAGGAAGTCAGTGAAGTGAAGGACGGCATTGTCGAAATTAAGGCGATTGCGCGCGAGGCAGGCTCCAGAACCAAGATGGCAGTCTACTCGAACGATGAAAATGTAGATCCGGTCGGTGCCTGCGTCGGTGTGAACTACGCGCGCGTCAGCGCAGTTGTCGATGAGTTGCACGGCGAAAAGATTGACATCATCAAATGGGACAATGATCCGGCACTCCTGATTGAGAATGCGTTGAGTCCGGCAAAGGTCATTTTGGTACTTGCAGATGAAGAGGACAAGGAAGCCATTGTCATTGTTCCCGACTATCAGCTCTCGCTCGCCATCGGCAAAGAGGGACAGAATGTGCGCCTCGCTGCCAAGCTCACTGGCTATAAAATTGATATCAAGTCGGAGACGCAGGCGAGAGAGGAAGGCCTCTTTGAGGAGTATGGCATTGACTACCAGACGGCGGATGCCGGAGGCGGCGCAGAGGAGCAGACAGGCGAGGAGGCTTGACGCGTGAAACAGGAGACGATGCGCAGCTGCATCGGCTGCGGCACAAAAAAGCCTAAAAATAAGTTGATTCGTGTTGTGCGGGAACCGGAAGGCGACATTCATCTGGATGCAAGTGGACGCTGCAATGGAAGGGGCGCTTATCTCTGCCGGGACAGTATATGCTTGCAGCGCTGCCAGAAGACCAGAGGACTGGACCGCGCATTTCGCGAGCATGTCACAGACAGCGTCTATGCAGCGTTGGAAAAGGAGTTCACAGAGCTGAATGAAGGACAGTGTGAATCGGACTGAGCTGTTAAAAACAAAGGTATTGCGCTCGCTCGGCATGGCGCAGCGCGCAGGCAGACTCGCGAGCGGCGAGTTCATGACGGAGCGGGAAATTCAGTCCTTTCGGGCGACTCTGGTCATTGTCGCAGAGGATGCCTCAGAACAGACTAAAAAGAAATTTCGCAATAAATGTGAATTTTATAAAATCCCCTTTGTCTGTTTTTCAACCATGGGGGAACTTGGAAAGGCCATCGGCAAGGAGCAGCGGGCGTCGCTCGCACTTTGCGACGAGGGATTTGCAAAAGCAGTTCTGATAAGATTGGAACAGATCGGAGGAAAACAGCATGAGAATTAACGATCTGTCGAAAGAAATCGGCAAAAGCAACCGGGAGGTATTGTCGTTCCTGGAACAGCGGGGCAGAAAAGCAGCGCCAATGTCCAATGTGACAACAGAAGAAGCTGAGCTGATTCGAGATCATTTTAAGCCGAAAAATACGGAGGCAGCGAGAGTGGAAAAAAGCAAGACACAGCAGGATGGGGCAGAGAGAGCAGAAATGCAGGGAGAACAGCCCAAGAAGAAAAAGAAGTTTACGGCTGTTTTTCGTCCGGAAAATGCACAGCAGATTCGCGTAAAAAATAACGGCGGTGAAAGTGTAAAACCGGCAGAGAAGGCGGCAGAGAAACTCGTTGGAAAGACAGTAGAAAAGCCGAAGGGCAGCGCTGAAAAGAAGCCTGAGACAGTGACACCGCAGAAGAAGGCAGAAGATGCCCGCCCGCCAATCAAGACGGCTGTTTCAAGTCGGCTCCCGCAGGGAAGAAGCGCGGAGGAGACGAGGCTCGCCATTCAGAGCCGTCTGAATGCGCTCGGCAATACCCAGCGGAGCGGCGGACAGCAGCGCCAGGGTGGCTATGGCAATCGCAGCAGCCAGGGCGGCAGTTACGGCAACCGCAACGGTCAGAGCGGTGGCAACCGCAATAGCCAGGGCGGCAGTCGTAGTGGCCAGGGAGGTGGCTATGGCAACCGCAACGGCCAGGGTACAGGAGCTCGTTCGGGGCAGGGTGGTTTCAGCGCACGTTCAGGCCAGGGCAGCTATGGCAGTCGCAGTGGCGCACAAGGCGCAGCTGCAGGTGGCGACAGCGCGCTGGTGAAGAAGACGGTCTCAAACAGACCGAACAAGAACAATTTTAAGGATAAGAATGACAAGCGCCATAAGACTGAGGACGGCTTCAAGTCCGGCGGCAGAACCGGAAAGGCAACGCGTCATCCGTTTATCATGCCGGAAAAACCGAAGGTCGAGAGAGTGGAAGAGGAAATCAAGGAGTTAATTCTTCCAGACACGCTGACCATCGGCGAACTTGCTAAAATGATGAAGCGCCCGGCTTCCGATCTCATCAAGAAGCTCTTTGCCAAGGGCGAAATGTATACAATGAACTCGGAAATCTCTTATGAGAAGGCAGAGGAGATTGCGCTCGAGTATGATATTCTCTGCACAAGAGAAGAAAAAGTCGATGTCATTGAGGAACTGCTCCGCGAGGACAATGAGAATCCGGAGGATATGGTTGCCCGCCCGCCGGTTGTCGTCGTGATGGGTCACGTTGACCACGGTAAGACCTCTCTCCTCGATGCCATCCGCAAGACTTCGGTCACGAGCCGCGAGGCAGGCGGCATCACACAGCACATCGGAGCCTACCAGGTCAAGGCGCACGACAGGCTGATTACCTTTCTCGATACGCCGGGGCATGAGGCCTTCACTGCAATGCGCATGCGCGGTGCCGAGGCGACGGACATCGCTGTCCTCGTGGTAGCCGCAGATGATGGTGTGATGCCTCAGACCATTGAGGCGATTAACCACGCGAAGGCGGCAAATGTCGAGATCATTGTCGCCATCAACAAAATTGATAAGCCGGATGCCAATATTGACCGCGTCAAGCAGGAGCTCATGCAGTATGAGCTGGTCGCAGAGGACTGGGGCGGCAGCACGATTATCTGCCCGATTTCTGCAAAGACACACGAGGGCATCGACAACCTTCTCGACATGATTCTGCTCACGGCAGATGTGAAGGAGCTCAAGGCGAACCCGAATCGCAACGCAAGAGGTCTTGTCATTGAGGCGCAACTCGACAAGGGCAAGGGACCGGTTGCAACCATTCTGGTGCAGAAGGGTACCCTGCATGTGGGCGATTATGTCGCTGCAGGCGCCTGCTCGGGCAAAGTGCGCGCAATGCTGAACGATAAGGGCATGCGCGTCAGGGAGGCAAAGCCCTCCACACCAGTCGAGATTCAAGGACTGAATGCCGTGCCGAACGCCGGTGAAATCATGGTGGCAATGGACACTGACAAAGAGGCCAAGGATTTTGCGGCAACTTTCATCTCCGAAAGCAAGAACAAGCTCATCGAAGAGACCAAGACGAAGCTCTCGCTGGATGATGTCTTCGGTCAGATCAAGGCCGGTGAGATGAAGGAACTGCCGATTATCGTCAAGGCAGATGTGCAGGGTTCGGTCGAGGCTGTCAAGCAGTCGCTCTCCAAGCTCTCGAATGATGAAGTGCAGGTCAGGGTCATTCACAGCGGCGTCGGCACGATTTCGGAGTCGGATGTGGCACTCGCGAGTGCGAGCAATGCGATTATCATCGGCTTCAATGTGCGCCCGGATGCGACGGCGAAGTCAACAGCCGAACACGAGCAGGTAGATTTGCGCCTCTACAAGGTGATCTACCAGGCAATCGACGATGTGGAGCGCGCGCTGAACGGCATGCTCGCACCAGTCTACGAGGAGCAGGTCATTGGACATGCAGAAGTGCGAGCCCTCTTCAAGGCTTCCGGCGTCGGCACAATCGCCGGTGCCTATGTCCTGGACGGCAAGATTCAGCGCGGCTGCAAGGCGCGCATCACGAGAGGCAAGGATCAGATCTTCGACGGCGAACTCGCGTCGCTAAAGCGCTTCAAGGATGATGTGAAGGAAGTCGCCGCAGGCTATGAGTGCGGTCTTGTCTTTGAGAAGTTCAATGATCTCGCAGAGGGAGATCAAGTTGAAGCCTATGCGATGGTCGAAGTGCCGAGGGAAAAAGCATGAAGAAGGGAAGCATTAAAAATACACGCATCAACGCCGAGGTCAGAAAAGAGATCCAGAAGGTCGTGATGAACGGCATCAAGGATCCCCGCATCTCGGCGATGACCACTGTGACGGACGCGCGCGTCACTGCAGATCTCCGCTACTGCACGGTCTATGTGAGCGTGCTCGGCAGCGAACAGGAGGCAGCAGATACACTTGCCGGATTGAAGAGCGCTGCAGGTTTTATCCGCAGTGAGCTTGCGCACAGTGTGAATCTCCGCATTACGCCAGAACTCAGATTCGTTCTCGACGAATCCATGGCATATGGTGCACACATCGACAAGGTGTTGGAGAAATTGCATCTCTCTGACACAGCGGAGACGGGAGAGGATTAAAACCATGAACGCAATTTTGACGGAAAAGCTCGAACGGGCAGAGAGCATTGTCCTGCTGGGACATGTGCGCCCGGATGGGGACTGTGCAGGCTCTGTGCTCGCGCTGTACCTCTATCTGAAAAAGACAGCGCCGTCCAAGCAAGTTACAGTTTGTCTGGAAAAGCCGCTTGAGAAATTTAATTATCTCAGCGGCTTTTCTGAGATTGTAACAGACACGGACGCCATCCAGGCAATAGATCTTGCGATCGCGCTGGATGTCTCTGACAAGGGACGGCTCGGAGATTTTGTGCGTCTGTTTGACCGCGCGAGAGATACGTTGAATATTGATCATCACATCACAAATCCGCACTTTGCTGCGACCACCATCTGTGAGCCGGAGGCGAGTTCCACCTGTGAGCTCCTGTATACTATGCTGGATGCCGACCAGGTGGATGAACCGATTGCGGCAGCGCTCTATACAGGTATTGTGACGGATTCTGGCGTATTCAAGTATGGTTCCACTTCGGCGCGCACCATGCGCATTGCGGGAGAGCTGATGGAAAAGGGAATTCCGTTTGGCGAAATCATTGATGGTGCCTTTTACCAGAAGACTTATGTTCAGAATCAGATCATGGGACTTGCACTGCTGCACGCCGTGGAAAATGCCGATGGAACCGTCATCTACTCGATTGTCACGGAAGAGGAGCAGCGCCGCATGGGAACTGTGCATGCCGATCTCGATGGGATTTCCGAACAGCTCCGGCTCACGACTGGTGTAAAATGCGCGGTGCTCTGCTCGGAGATGGAGCCTGGAAGCTGGAAGCTCTCGCTCCGCTCGCTTGCGCCTGTGGATGTCGCCGTGATTGCGATGCAGTACGGCGGCGGCGGACATATCCGCGCGGCGGGCTGCACCATCACAGGAAAGAGCGCCGCCGAAATCATGGAGGAAGTGGTTTGCGCGGCAGAGGCACAGCTCCATGTTTAACGGAATACTGAATATAAGGAAAGAAGCCGGATTCACTTCCCACGATGTTGTGGCAAAACTGCGCGGCATTCTCAGGCAAAAAAAAATCGGACATACGGGGACGCTGGATCCCGCTGCAGAAGGCGTTCTGCCGGTCTGCCTCGGAAGCGCGACCAAATTGGCAGAACTGTTGACAGACCAGAGCAAGACCTACCGCGCCGTGCTCTTACTCGGCGTCGAGACAGACAGCCAGGATATGACGGGCACGGTGTTAAAAACACAGGAAGTGCAGTGCAATGAAGCGGCACTGCGCGCTGCTGCAGCTTCCTTTTGCGGCGGCTACGCGCAGATTCCGCCGATGTACTCGGCCAAAAAAAAAAGCGGGAAAAAACTTGTGGATCTCGCCCGCAGGGGTATCACCGTTGAGCGGAAACCGCAGTGGGTGGAGATTCATACCATCCGCTTTGAGGACATTCAGCTGCCGCGCGCTGTCCTGACGGTGGACT
>CALLVJ010000017.1 GCA_938010625.1 uncultured Stomatobaculum sp.
TACAGCAGCCGCTATAACATCACAGTGGCGCTCGTGGACTCGGCGAACTCGAAGCTGCTGCAGAGCACTGAAAACGGGAAGAGCCGTCTGTATCAGCGGGTGCAGCGCTATCTGTTCCGGCAGAATGTGGACGAGAAGACCCTCGTCTTAAAGAAGACAGAGAGCTATACCATTCTGCAGGCCTATGACGACGACAGCCAGAGCGCGAACATTGACTGTTTCGCCTATCTCTCCGACAATCAGACCTTGCTCCTCATGACGACGCCGGTCGCCAATTTGAAGGAGAGTGTGCGACTCGCAAATCTCTTTTTGTGTTATGCCGGCGCGTTTACACTGCTCTGCGGCGTCTTTTTGGTCTGGGGCATGACAGCGCGCATCACAGGGCCAATCCGCAATCTCGCGGCGCTCTCGGAGAAATTCGGTCATCTTGACTTTTCCGAGCGTTATCAGGCGGAAAATGCGGATGAGCTCGGCATACTCGGCAATAACATGAACAGCATGGCAGAGCAGCTTGCAACAGCCATTTCAGAGCTCAAGGAGGCGAATCGGAAGCTCCGGGACGATCTCGCGCACCAGGAGGAGATTGACCGGATGCGGCGGGACTTTATCGCGAATGTCTCGCATGAGCTGAAAACGCCGATTGCGCTGATTCAGGGTTACGCCGAGGGGCTGCAGGACGGGCTCTGCGAGGAAAAGGAGATGCGCGAGCAGTATCTCAGCGTGATTCTCGACGAGGCGGGACGCATGAACAAGCTGGTGCGGCAGCTCCTGACGCTCTCACAGCTGGAATCCGAAAATCCCGACTTGAATTTTGAGGTCTTTGATCTCCGGGAGAGCGCGGAGAGTGTGATTCGGAAGACCAGGGTGCTTGCCGAGGAGAGCAGGGCAAGGGTTTCATTTGAGGCGCCGGAGACAGCGGTTCTGGTGCGGGCGGATGCCTTCCGGATTGACGAAGTCCTGATGAACTATGTGAGCAATGCGTTTCACCATGTTACAGAGGGCGGTGAAGTCACGCTGCGGCTTTTGCTCTGCGGCGCGCGGGTGCGCTGTGAAGTCTATAACAGCGGGAAGCAGATTCCCGAAGAAGATCTCGACAGGCTCTTTGAGAAGTTCTATAAGGTTGACAAGGCGCACACCCGGAAGTACGGCGGGAGCGGTATAGGTCTCTCGATTGTGCGGGCAATTATGGCGCAGCACAACATGCCCTGCGGCGTCGAGAACTGCTCATCGGGCGTGCTGTTCTGGTTTGAGCTTCCGCTCGCTGTGCCGGAGGACACAAGTAAAGGGTAAAGTTTTAGAACAAAGAACTATATGTGGTAGTTCGCCGAAATGATGCGGAAAAGCTTGTGGATTTTGCCGATTGTTTTTTCATTCTTGTGAACTCTGACGATTCTCGCTGCGCGCGCGCGCATGTTTTGGTTGTGCGTTTCGGCGCTTTGCCATGTTCCCAATTCTGCCAAAGCAGAGTACACTATAGAAGCCCTATTTGTTGGGCTTCTATTTTGTTTTGAATCCATATATAGTTGTGATGTGTTCTTTGAGAGAGGAAGTAGGGATGGAAACCAAAGTCAGAACCAATGTGATTAAGCGCAACGGGCAGGAAGTGGAATTTGACATCACCAAGATTGTCAATGCGATTGATGCTGCCAATCGCGAGGTGGATCCGATTCACCAGATGAACAGCTACCAGATCCAGGCGATTGCCGACAAGATTGCGGCAGAGGTCGAGAAGATCAAGCGCGCTGTGAATGTCGAGGACATTCAGGAGATGGTCGAGACTGGTATCATGGAGATGCGCGGCTTTGAGGTCGCGCAGAAGTACATTCGCTACCGCTACAAGAGAAGCCTCGCGCGCCGTGCGAATACGACGGACGAGGGCATCCTCTCTCTGATTGACCAGGCGAATGAGGAAGTGAAGCAGGAGAATTCGAACAAGAATCCTGTCATCAACTCGACGCAACGCGACTATATGGCGGGCGAAGTCTCGAAGGATCTGACGCGGCGCATTCTGCTCCCGGAAGAGATTGTGAAGGCGCACGAGGATGGCATCATCCACTTTCACGACTCCGACTACTACGCGCAGCGCGAGCACAACTGCGATTTAATCAACCTCGAGGATATGCTGCAGAATGGCACGGTGATCAGCGAGACGATGATTGAGAAGCCGCACAGCTTCTTCACGGCCTGCAATGTCACGACGCAGATTGTCGCGCAGGTCGCTTCGAACCAGTACGGTGGTCAGTCCTTTACGCTCTCGCACCTCGCGCCCTTTGTCGACGTGAGCCGCCAGAAAATCCGGCAGGCTGTGCTCGAGGAGAGAGCGCTCTGCGGCGAGGCAGCCGATAACGCGATTGTGGATCGCATCACAGAGCGCAGGCTCCAGGAGGAAATTCGGAGCGGCATCCAGACCATCCAGTACCAGCTGATCACGCTGATGACCTGCAATGGCCAGGCGCCGTTTGTCACGATGTTCATGTACCTCGACGAGGTTCCGGCGGGGCGGCTGAGAGACGACCTTGCGAGCATCATCCGCGAAGTGCTGCTGCAGAGAATGCGCGGCGTGAAGAACGAGAAGGGCGTCTGGATTACGCCGGCATTTCCAAAGTTGATCTATGTGCTAGACGAGGACAATATCACGGAGGGCGCGCCCTACTGGGAGCTCACTGAGCTCGCGGCGGAGTGTACTTCAAAGCGTCTCGTGCCGGACTATATTTCGGCGAAAAAGATGAAGGAGTACAAGAACGGAGATGTGTTCCCCTGCATGGGCTGCCGCTCGTTCCTGACGCCGGATGAGGTGGGGCTTGGCAAAAATGGGGCGCACAAGTACTATGGTCGCTTTAACCAGGGCGTTGTGACCCTGAATCTCGTGGATGTGGCCTGCTCGTCCTACGGTGACATGGACAAGTTCTGGGAGATACTCGAGGAGAGGCTGGAGCTCTGTCACCGCGCGCTCCGCTGCCGCCACGAGAGACTGCTCGGCACCGTCTCCGATGTCGCGCCGATTCTCTGGCAGCACGGCGCACTCGCGCGCTTAAAGAAGGGCGAGACGATTGACAAGCTCCTCTTTGACAACTACTCGACCATTTCGCTCGGCTATGCGGGTCTCTACGAGATGTGCATGCGCATGACAGGTAAGAGCCACACCGACGAGACAGTTGGCCGCCCGTTTGCCATCAAGGTCATGCAGCGCCTGAACGAGAAGTGTGAGGAGTGGAGAGCGGCTGAGAACATCAGCTATTCGATTTACGGCACGCCGATGGAATCCACAACGTATAAGTTTGCAAAGTGTCTGCAGAAGCGCTTTGGCATCATCAAGGGTGTCACGGACAAGAACTATATCACGAACAGTTACCATGTTCACGTGAGCGAGAAGGTCGATGCCTTTCAGAAGCTCTCGTTTGAGGCGGACTTCCAGAAGCTCTCGCCGGGCGGCGCCATCAGCTATGTCGAGGTGCCGAATCTCCAGAATAATATTCCGGCTGTGCTCTCGATCATGCGCTACATCTATGATCACATCATGTATGCAGAGCTCAATACAAAGAGCGATTACTGCCAGGTCTGCGGTTACGACGGCGAGATCAAAATTCGCGAAAATGAGAATGGCAAGCTGATCTGGGAATGCCCGAACTGTGGGAATCGCGATCAGGAGAAGCTCTTTGTCGCGCGCAGAACCTGCGGTTACATTGGCACGCAGTTCTGGAACCAGGGGAGAACGCAGGAAATTCGCGACCGCGTTCTGCATGTCTCGACGGCAAAGCGGGAGACAGGATGTAAGAGCACAGCAGACTGAGACATTTAGGAGGAAGCATGAACTACGGACAGGTGTTTTATGCGGATACGGCCAATGGCATCGGCGCGCGCATCTCACTCTTTGTGAGCGGATGCACGCACCACTGTCCGGGTTGCTTTAATGAGGAGACCTGGGATTTTCAGTTCGGCGAGCCTTTTACGCGGGAAGTCGAAGACGATATTATTGCGCATCTGCGCCCCAGTTATATCGACGGTCTCTCACTCCTCGGCGGCGAGCCGATGGAGGCGGTGAATCAGCGCGCCCTGCTGCCGTTTCTGGAGCGCGTGAAGCGGGAAGTGCCGCATGCGACGATCTGGATTTACTCGGGCTATACCTTTGAGGAACTCCTGGATCCGGAGAACCAGCGCTGCCACACCGAGGCGACCAGACATATGCTGGAGCTGTCAGATATCCTTGTGGACGGCAAATTCATTCTCGCTAAGAAGGATGTGAAGCTTCTGTTTCGCGGGAGCAGCAACCAGCGCATTCTGGATTTGC
>CALLVJ010000018.1 GCA_938010625.1 uncultured Stomatobaculum sp.
AATTATACCATTAGCAAAACAGTGTGCCAGTGTTTATAATCATCTTAAAAGCTGTAATCCAATCTGCCGAATGAGAAGAAGTATGACAGTAGGAGAAGCGGACAGTAGGATGCTGTTTGTTTGTGAGTTTGGAATTCGAGAAGACAACAAAGTATGTTCAGAACTGAAGAGCTTAAGCTGGTGACGGAGTGGGATAAGACGTTTCAGAAGAGCGAGAAGGTCAATCACAAGAAAGTAAGCTGTGCCAACCATTTCGGCATTACGCTGGCAGCCGATATGTATGCGCCGAAGAATGCAGAGGGAAAACTTCCGGCCATCGCTGTAAGCGGTCCCTTCGGTGCCTGCAAAGAACAGTCCTCCGGACTTTACGCACAAGCCATGGCTGAGCGAGGCTTTCTGACCATTGCCTTCGATCCATCCTTTACCGGAGAATCCGGAGGTTTTCCGAGAGCGATGAACTCGCCTGATATCAATGTGGAAGATTTTCAGGCAGCGGTCGATTTCCTTTCGGTACAGGATAATGTTGATCCGGAGCGCATAGGAATCATCGGTATCTGCGGATGGGGCGGCATGGCACTGCAGACAGCTTCGATTGATACGCGAATTAAGGCTACGGTTACATCCACCATGTACGATATGACACGCATTGCAGGGAACGGATATTTCGATTCTGCGGACAGTAAGGAGGCTCGAAAGGCAGCCCGCGAAGCAATCAATGCACAGAGAACAGAAGATTTTCGCAACGGAAGCTTTTCACGGCAGGGCGGCGTAGTGGACCCGGTTCCCGCAGATGCACCTTTCTTCATCAAAGATTATCATGACTACTATAAGACGAAACGCGGTTATCATGTGAGATCTCTTAACTCAAACGACGGTTGGAGTGCTTCTACCGGTACTTCCCTGATGAACACTAGATTCTTTACTTATGCCGGAGAGATTGATAGTGCAGTCATGTTGATTCATGGCGAAAAAGCACATTCTTGCTATATGAGCCGGGATGCATTTAAGCTGCTGAACGGTGATAACAAGGAGTTGGTAATCATTCCGGATGCGGTGCACACAGATTTGTATGACGGCGGCGGCAAGAATGCGATTCCCTTTGATCGAATGGAAGCTTTCTTTCACGAATATCTGAAATAAAAGACAGCGAATCAATTTGAGGAATGAAGCAGTAGAGGGAAAAATGGCTTAAATCCGCTATTTCTGAGTCACAAACAATGATTTGGTAACACGCAGTTTTGAGCGCATAGGCTCCCAGTATAGGGTAGATTATGAGTGTATCTCTTCCTTGAAGCCGAAATGCTTTGGTGATACAGTGCAAATGAAAGCAAGAATATTACAAAACGGCAATTGAAGTCTGAGGGGAAGATATAACATGGGACTGGAAGCAAGCTATCGGAATATCAGTGATGGGAATCTGAAAAAGCTGAAGTCTGTATACGGAATTGAAGATATATGTCCGGTTGAAGTTGAGAGCAAAGAGCAAGAACCGGACATTGTGCTGGACATCGGGAAAATGTGGGAGTTTCTTCATTTCGTCTTTATGGGGGAAGACAGAAACAAGACGACAGACGCTTCTCCGCTCAGCTTTGCGGTGATGGGTGAAGTTGTCGTTGACGGAAGCTCTGAAGCGCTGATGTACACGACAAAATCAAAGATTAAGGACATTGTTTCCGCACTGGAAGCATTTGATATGGAAGAAGCGCTGGAAAACTTAAACTTGGAAGCATGTATCGCAGACGATTTGTATCCGGGCATCCGGAGTCAGGCGGACTTAGATGTAATCAAACCGGAGTTACGAGCTTGTTTCGATGCGATGAAAGCGTTTTATTGGAAAATACTGGAAGCCGATACCAATGTCATAATTACGATTAGTTGAAACATCAGTCGAACCTAGGGCGGGTGACATGGATAGAAAAGAGAGGAATTCTAGTACGAACCGGAAGGAGTTGTCCTCTGCATGGATTGAATTGCCTTTGGCGAGACTGTCTTGGAAAATGGAGGTGCTACTGTTTTGAAAACACTGGTCGTATTCTATTCTTATTCCGGCATTACAAGAAGATTGGCGGAAGATATTGCCTTACTGACAGATGGAGAATTGAGAGAGCTGAAGCCTAAAAAGCCGTATTCGTACTCCTACAATACAGCTGTGAAAGAAGTCAGAGGAGAAATTGAGAGAGGATATTGTCCGCCGCTTGCAGAGGGAGCAGAGCCTGTTGGGGATGCAGAGTTGATTTTCATAGGTTCGCCGAACTGGCTTCATACCTTTGCACCTCCGGTATTGTCTTTTCTTAGGGCAGTTGATCTGAGCGGAAAGACCGTGATCCCATTTTGCACCCATGGAGGCGGTGGTTTCGGGGATATGCCGGAGCGCTATCGAAAAGAGTGTAAGGGTGCTGTGCTAAAGGCCGGCATTGCCTTGAAGGGGGATTACAGCTTTGATGAGTTGGAAGCCTGGATTCGAAAGAATATGAGCCGATAGTCGAACGCGGAAGCCCTGGCTGCTTTGGCCGAGTATCCGAGTATGCAGAAGAATAGAGGAGCTTATAAGCGGTATCATTCTTTTGACAAAGTTTCTGATGAATGTACTTAAGAGAATTGAATGTATTTCGTGAACTGCGCCGCGGCAAATGTAATTTTACATTCGCCGCGGTTTTTGCTGCCCTTTGAAGCCTTGCGGTAAGCGTAGCATCCGGAAAAACAATGGGGTACAATAGGTATTGATGAAAACAAATCGATAAACCTTGTTATGGGAGGCCTATGATTCAGTATATCTGTAAACAGTGCGGCGCACAGCTGGAGCTCGGCAGTGCGGGCGGCTTTCACTGCCCGTATTGCGGGGCCAGAGCCTTTCTGTCGGACGATGAGTTAAAGGGAAATACGGAATTCCGGAAGAAGCTGCTGTCCTACTATAAGGCCAAGGCGGATGCGAAGGAGCAGGACTACAGCGGGGATACGCTCTGGGAAGAGAACGGCAGTGCGCGTTACCGCATGCAGAACGGAAAAACGCTGACGCTTTCCTACATGGATCGCTACTCCTACCCGGAACTTGTGTGCTATCTCTGCCGGGAAACGGTGGTCTATGTATTTGAGCAGGAAGAAGGGGCGAATGCCTTTTTGCGCGGGCTTTCGCAGCTCGCCTTTCCCGCAGCGGATGTTAAGTTGGTCCGTTGTTTTCCGCAGTTGAAGAGCAAACTCTGTCTGGCCGAGGGGAAACTGGGCCTCGTCTATACGCGGAAGCCGAATTTCTACCCGGCGGAGGTGTTTGCGCCGTTCGCATCGGAACATTTGGCCTGGGTCATCTCCCGCATGGAAAATATCTGCTGCGCCCTCGAGTACTCCGAGCTGGAGCACGGGAACATGACGGCGGCGAGTCTTTTTATCAACCCGATTACGCATGAGGGCATGCTGTTCGGCGATTGGCGAGATGTAAAGAAGAGAGAGAGCAGTCGGGATTTGCGGGATCTCAGGGAGGCGGCAAAGTCGGTGGCGGAAGATGTGCATCACCCGCGGGAACTGGAAGCGTTTCTTCAGTCGGAACCCGCAGTGGATGCCTACGCGGACTTTGCGGCATGGGACCGGGTGATTGAAGACGGCTATGGCGGCCATCGTTTTACAAAAATGGATTGAGGCAGGAGGAAAGTATGGGGTACGGAAGTTATTCGGCGGCGGATTGGCAGAAACTCAAAAACAGCAGAAAGCTTTCCAACGGGCAGAGCGTGGGAGAGGTCTTTAAGAGAACGGAATGCAACCCGAAGATGGATCCTAAGTTTATCGGAACCCGGGAATGCTTTGACTCGGAGGAGCATCCGAATACCACGCCGATTGTGGTCGGTCTGGATGTGACGGCTTCAATGGGCTATCTCGCGGTGGAGCTCGCGACCGGTGCCCTGAATGAGCTGATTACCAAGCTCTACTCCACCGGTGCGGTCGAAGACCCGGCGCTCATGTGCGCGGCCTACGGTGATTTTCAGGACAAGTCCCCGCTGCAGGTCACACAGTTTGAATCGGACATTCGAATTGCGGAGCAGCTCTTGGAACTCTATTTTGAAAACGGCGGAAGCGGACAAGTGGTTCCTACCTGCCTCTGGGAGTTTTTGGCGAGACACACGAACATCGATGCGATTCGGAAGAGAAATCAAAGAGGCTTCCTCTTTACCATCGGAGACGAGGCGGATATTCGGAGTCAGTCTGTCGGCGCTACGATTGAACGCGTCATCGGGGATGCGCTTCCGGGTGAGGTCACGAGAGAGAGCCTCTTAAAAGAGGCGGAGGCTTCCTTCCATGTGTTTCATATCATGATCGGGCGCGAAAACAAGGAGAATGCGGAACTCCTTCCGGGGCACTGCATGGTGCTGGGGCGTGAGAGCATCGCCTGCCTGCCGGAAATCATCATCAGCACCATTCAGCTGCAGAAGGGCGAGGCGCGGGAGGATGTCCTTGCGCGCTGGGATGAACTGAACCGGCCGGTCATCAGTGCGGCGCTTGCGCAGCTCTCGCTGCAGGCGGACGCCGATATTCAGTTATGAGAAGCATTGCGGTCATCGGAAAAAATTTCGGAGATGAGGGAAAGGGGCTTGCGGTTGCAAGCCTCTCTCGCGTTCTCGAGAAACCGCTGATTATCAAACACAACGGCGGCGCGCAGGCCGGGCACACCGTGGAAGATGCGGAGGGCGCTTGGCGTTTTGTACACCACCAGATCGGTGCCGGGGCAGAGTACGGTGCGCCGACTCTGTTTGCGGAATACTTTATGCCGGATCTCTATCAACTTGGGAAGGAAGTCGCGGACTTTGCGCAGCTCTTTGGCTTTGTGCCCTTGCTCTATTCCGAGAAAACAGCGCGCGTCACCACCATAGACGATGTGCTCCTTAATATGGGCGCGGAAGCTGCCCGCGGCGATGCGCGACACGGTTCCTGCGGCATGGGCATCGACGAATGTGTGCAGCGAAACCGCGCCGGCCACGGGCTCAGCGTGGGGCAAGTCGCTGCATTAGGTGAGGCAGAGCTATTGCAGCGATTGCGGGAGCTGCGGACACGCTACACAAAAGAAAGAGCGGCGGCGCTCGGCATAGACCGCGGGAACCCGTACTTTGAGCTGTTAAGGAATGACACGGTGCTTCAAAATTACGTCGCGGAAGTGAAGACGAATATAGGTCTCTTGACTCTGGTGGATGCGAATTCGGATTGGCTTTTGCAATTTGAGCATCTTATTTTTGAGAGCGGACAGGGACTCCTCTTAGACGAGGACCATGAAGCCTTTGCGCCGCATTTGACCTCCTCAAAGACAGGCGTATATAACCCGGCGCGCTTCCTTGCAAAACGGGGTCTCACGCTGGATGAGGCAATCTATGTGACGCGGAGCTATGTGACGCGCCACGGAGAAGGACCGCTGCCCTGTGAGACAGAGCGCGATAAGCTCCCCGGCGTCGGGGTGGACCTGACCAATCAGCCGAACGAATGGCAGGGTACACTCCGCTATGCGCGGCATGAGAGTATGGATGCCTTCTTTGCTCCTGTGAAGCGAGATAAAGACTCGGTTCAACTGTTTTCGAGTGCCCGGGATACCAAGCTCTCGATACTGGTCACGCACTTAAACGAAACGGGAAATCGACTGTATTTTGAAGAAGGAGATGTTTTGTTTGAGCGGATGGAAAGAGAAGGGGAGAGACGGGGAATACGGTGTACACGGATTGAAAGATTTGAGCGAATCGGAAAGGTTGACACCAAATACGACACCATATAAAATAAGGACAGGGGCAAAAGATGTCAAAGTGGGAAAAGCTTCTGAGAAGGATTCTGACATTGTCGAAGGACTTGCGTTTTGACGAATTGCGAAAAGTACTCGAAAGTTACGGCTATGTCATGAAGGCGCCGAAAAGCGGAAGCAGTCATTACACATTCCGGAAACCGGGAAGTAATCCGATTACCATCCCGAAGGATGAACCGATTAAGAGAGTGTATGTTGAAATGGTAAGAGATGTTGTTCTGGAGGAGGTATCATATGAAGAGCGTTGAATACTATATGAATCTTCCCTATAAGTTGGAGATTGTGCCTGATTTGGATGAAGGCGGATATGTAGCACGCTATCCGGAACTGCCCGGTTGCATTACCGTGGGGGATAGCGTTGAGCATGTCGTATCGAATGCTCTCGATGCGAAACGCGAATGGCTGACTGCCGCCCTTGAGGATGGCGTCCTGATATCGGAACCCGGTGAATTGGACGATTACTCGGGGCAATTTAAGCTCCGTATTCCGAAGAGTCTGCACAAATCCTTGGCCGAGCATTCGAGAGCGGAAGGAATCAGCATGAATCAATATTGCGTCTATCTGCTTGCAAGAAATGATGCTTTGGCGAAAGCGTAAGCGAAAAGGCACTTGCACGCAATGATCGAATCGTCGAAATAAAAGGACATAAGGGATGCGTCTCTGTGAATAACGGAGGCGCATTTTTGTTGTATCATATGCTTGGCATGGTATAGTGATAGTAAGTGAATATGAGGAGTTGTAAGAATGGCGAGCAGATATATCATCAAGTACAACGGCGGTGCGGTCGAGATGACGAAACCGAATAGCACAATTCTTATCTATAAGGTTCCGTACACCAATCTAAAAGCAATGAAGTCAGGATTTGTGATACCGATATTTTGTAAGAAAAGTCAAACCTATCGCAAGTGAGCTTACGGAAGCTCGCCGCTCCCTGCTATCGGAGTTTGGCAAAGCGGTGTAGAATAGAAGTCTGCAAACCCGATCGCTTTGCACCGTGTCAGAAACGATGTCTATGGATTAACGGAGCGGAATCGAGAAGCCGGAATTACGGTGTTAAGGAGAGTCAATATGTGGTCAACGGAGAGTGTTTTTTATCAGATTTATCCCCTGGGTTTTTGCGGCGCCCCGAAGGAGAACGACGGCGTGCTTGTGCCCCGGATTCGGAAGGTGACGGAGTGGATTCCGCATTTCAAGCGGCTGCATGCGGACGCGATCTATTTTTCGCCAGTGTTTGAATCCGACCGCCACGGCTACGATACGCGGGACTATACGAAGATTGACTGCCGTCTCGGCAGCAATGCGGATTTTGTGGAAGTATGCAAGGCCCTCAAAGAAAACGGGATTCATGTGGTTTTGGACGGTGTCTTTAACCATGTGGGGCGCGGCTTCTGGGCGTTCCGGGATGTGCTTGAAAAGCGGGAGCAGTCTCAATATAAGGACTGGTTTTACATCCACTTCGACGGGAATTCCAATTATAACGACGGCTTCTGGTATGAGGGCTGGGAAGGGCACTTTGAGCTGGTCAAGTTAAACCTTGATAATCCGCAGGTAACGGATTATCTCTTCTCCTGTATTAAGTCCTGGATTGAGGAATTTCAGATTGACGGTCTGCGCTTGGATGTGGCCTACTGTCTGAACCTGAACTTTATGCGAAAACTTCGCGCGTTCTGCGATTCCGTGAAGCAGGACTTTTTCCTGCTCGGAGAGATTTTGTTCGGCGACTATAAGCGCATCGTAAATTCCGAGATGCTCCATAGCTGCACGAACTACGAGTGCTATAAGGGCTTATACTCGAACTTTAACGATCTGAATCTCTTTGAAATCAATTATGCGCTGAACCGCCAATTCGGCAAAGAGAATCATGCGATTTATAAGGGCGAGCATCTGCTCTGCTTTGCGGACAATCACGATGTGACCCGCGTGGCGAGTATCCTAAGGGAAAAACGGCATCTGCCGCTGCTCTACTGCCTGCTCTTCGGAATGCCGGGCATCCCCTGCATTTATTACGGCAGCGAGTGGGGCATTTTGGGTGAAAAAGGCCATGGCAGTGATGATGCCCTCCGCCCGGAACTCGCTATGCCCGAGTGGAACGAGCTCACGGATGCAATCGCCTCCTTTGCGGAGATTCACAAGAGCCATAAGGCGCTCACGCACGGCGATTACAAGAGCATTGTGCTCACGAACCGCCAGCTGGTATTTGAGCGGGAGTTTGAGGGAGAACGAATCTGGATCGGAATCAATGCCGAGGACAAGGCATATCACGCACACTTTAACGGGGCGGATGCAGGCGAGGCGACAGATCTTTTGCACGGAGAGCCGGTAGCCCTCAACGACGGATATCAAATGCCGCCCTTTGGCTACTTCATTTGGAAGCTCAGCTAAGCTTTGAAACAGAATTCGAATCGGAACTGAAAAAGGATTGAAAAAGGATTAAAAAAGAACCCGCAGGTCTGCCATCCCGGAGACTTGCGGGTTCTCTGCGTTCATGTTCGCCGATCGCCACACACAAGTTAAATCGTGGGGGAGAATAGCGGTAGATTGTGAAAGACGAACAAAAGGTAATATCGGCGACGGGAGGAAAGTTTGCCGCCTCGGCTAAAATACAAGTTGAAGTAACAACATGTAGACGACCGTGCCTGCGGCAATGGAGAGCAGAATTTGCTTTTTCCAGAGGTGCAGCGCGGCGGTAACTGCGATTGCGATGAACTCCGGAATTCCGTGAGAGCCGGAGAAAACGGAGACATGCTTCAGGCAGTATATAACCAATAGTCCGAAAACCGCGCATGGCAGCGCCTTACCCAGATATTGAACCGCTTTCGGCGTGGGCTTTTTGGAGGAAAAAATCAGGAAAGGCAAAAATCTTGTCAGCATCGTACCGAAGATACAGATGGCGATGGTGGCAATTTGTTCGGGTAAGCTCATGGGACTCATTCGGAGACTTCTCCTTTCGCGTAGGATATTTCAATCGGTTTTCGGAATACCGTTAAGAGAAGTAAAATTACTAGCATGGCGGGGAGCATGAAAGCAT
>CALLVJ010000019.1 GCA_938010625.1 uncultured Stomatobaculum sp.
CTCTCGGGCGGCATTGACTCGCCGGTCGCGGGCTATATGATTGCAAAGCGCGGCGTGCAGCTCGAGGCGACTTATTTCCATGCACCGCCCTATACCTCGGAGCGCGCCAAGCAGAAGGTGGTGGATCTCGCGCGGATTCTCGCGCGCTATGCGGGACCAGTGCGGCTCCACATTGTGAACTTCACGGATATTCAGCTCTATATCTACGAGAAATGTCCGCGCGAGGAGCTCACGATTATCATGCGCCGCTATATGATGCGCATTGCGGAGATCCTCGCCAAAAAGAATAAGGGCATGGCGCTCATCACCGGCGAGAGCATTGGTCAGGTCGCGAGCCAGACTGTGCCTTCCCTGCTCTCGACGAATGAGGTCTGTACGCTGCCGGTGTTCCGCCCGCTGATTAGCTTTGACAAGCAGGAGATCATTGAGCGCGCGGAGAAGATGGGAAGCTATGAAACCTCGATCCTGCCCTTTGAGGACTGCTGTACAATTTTTGTCGCAAAGCATCCGGTCACGAATCCGGAGCTCTCCCGGATTAAAAAGTCGGAGGAGAAACTCACGGAAAAGATCGAGGAACTCGTGGAGACAGCGCTCCGGACAGAGGAAGTGATTCTCTGCGAGGTGTAACCAGAGGCAAGAAAAAAAGCCGCACAGTCTGTGCGGCTTTCTTCTTCTCAGAGCCAATTTACTCGACAATATAGGGCTTTAGTGCCTCTATGATGTTGTCCATTGAATCGTTGCCGTGGATGTTCAGATTGATCGGTTTCGAGAGATCCAGGCTGAAAATACCCATGATCGACTTGGCGTCGATCACATAACGGCCGGACACCAGATCAAAGTCTGCATCGAAGCGGGCAATCGTATTGACGAAGGATTTCACCTTTTCAATGGAGTCCAGGGTAATCTTGACAGTTTTCATGGCAGAGCCTCCTTCTGCAGATGGAATAGATTGATTGTCTCAATCTTATGGGGAAGCTGGTGTAAAGTCAAGATGAGGAAGGAGAATAAGATGAGAACAGTGGCGTTTCATACGCTGGGATGTAAGGTAAACGCCTATGAGACCGAGGCGATGGAGCAGGCGCTCACGCAGGCAGGGTATGAACTGCGCTCCTTTGAAGAGGCGGCAGATGTCTATATTGTCAATACCTGCTCGGTCACCAACATTGCCGACCGGAAATCGCGGCAGATGTTGCACCGCGCGAGGAGTCTGAATCCGGATGCAGTGGTCGTCGCGGCGGGCTGCTACGCACAGGCGGCGGCAGAGAGCCTCCGGCAGGACGGCAGCGTGGATCTGGTGCTCGGCAACCAGGAGAAAAAAGATATTGTCAACATTCTGAACGCCTACTTTTCCGAAGAACTCGCAGTGCCTGTTGCGGTTGGCGACATGCGCGCTACGAGACAGTATGAGGATCTCGCGGCAAACCAGAGCGCCGGGCACACGCGGGCGTTCTTAAAAGTGCAGGACGGCTGCAACCAGTATTGCTCTTATTGTGTCATCCCCTTTCTCCGCGGCAATATCCGCTCCCGTCGACCGGGCGATGTGCGACGGGAGGCAGAGCGGCTCGCGGCGAATGGCGTCAAGGAACTCGTGCTGACCGGCATTCATCTCTCCTCGTATGGCAGAGATTTTAAGGCGACGACAGAGGCTGAGGAGGGCTTTGCAGAGGGGGCGGCCAATCTGCTTGAACTCCTGAACCTGCTTGATACGGTGCCCGGCATCGAGAGGCTCAGGGTCGGCTCGCTTGAGCCAAAGATTGCGACGCCGGGCTTTGCCGCAGGGCTCGCAGAGGTAAGGCACTTCTGCCCGCACTTTCATCTGTCTCTCCAGAGTGGGAGCAATGCGACCCTGCGCCGCATGAACCGCCGCTATACGGCAGAAGAATTCCGCAAAGGCGTTGCAGCGCTCCGCGCCGTATTCCCGGACGCCGCGATCACGACGGATGTGATTGTCGGTTTTCCCGGAGAAAGCGAAGAGGAGTTCTCGGAGAGCTTCGCGTTTATTGAGGAGATACGGTTTTACGAGACGCACATCTTTCCGTACTCGAAGCGGGAGGGGACCAGAGCTGCCGCAATGCCGGAGCAGGTGCCGGGCGCTGTGAAGAAGCGGCGCGCCGCGCTCTTACAAGAGATAAATCTCGGGCGGCAGCGGGAATTTCGCACTTCTCGCCTCGGCACTGCACAGGAGATGCTCTCCGAGGAAGTGGTTGCGATGGAAGGCAGAGAGTATCTTGTCGGCAACAGCCGCGAATATGTGAAACTGGCGGTTCCGCTGGCAGCGCTGCAGGACGGCGCTGCGGTGAACCGCTTATACCGCGGGACAGCAGAGAGATTTCTCAATTCTGAAATACTTCTTCTGACAAATGTAAGCAAAACGTAAAGCTTTTGCCCTTGTGGATTCTTCGTTAATCAGATAGAATGGACAGTAATTGAGAGGAAAGCATATCATGAGTGAAAACTTGCACGACACACAGTTTTTTCAGACAGTACAGGAGAATAAGATGGATGTAGACCAGGTCTTAAATCTGGTTTATACAGCGCTGTCTGAAAAAGGTTACAATCCGGTCAACCAGATTGTGGGCTATGTGATGAGCGGAGATCCCACTTACATCACGAGTCATAAAAATGCGCGCAGTTTGATTATGAGAGTCGAGCGGGACGATATTTTAGAGCTGCTGCTCAGCTATTATATCAGCCATAAGATTGACCAGCACTGACATCTCAAACTGTTCATTTGTGATAAAAGCCGCGTGAAGGACCGTTATGGGCTCGGTCGGAAAATGAATCATGCACCTCTGCACTGATACGGAACATTCCGTATCAGCGCTTTTGGTGTGCAGGAGGAAAACTGTTTGCCATTGATGGGATTGGATTACGGCGCAAAGACCGTGGGCGTCGCTGTGAGCGATGGGCTTGGCCTTGCGGCGCAGCCGCTGGAAACCATATGGAGGGATTCGGAGAAAAAGCTCCGGAAGACTTTGCAGCGCATTGAGGCGATTGTCGTCGAGCGGGGTATCACCTGCATTGTGCTCGGGCATCCCTCGCATTTCGACGGCTCAGAGGGAGAGCGCGTTGCTTTTTGCGCTCAATTCAAGGAGAAACTGGAGCGGAGGACGGGGGTGCCGGTCATCTGGCAGGATGAGTGGCTCACGACAGCAGAGGCGGATTGGCGCCTCACAGAGCGCGGTATTCCGCGGGCAGAGAGAAAACAGTATCTCGACAGGCTCGCGGCTGCGATTATTCTGCAGGATTATATGGATGCGCACCCGGAGGCGCGCTGAAACAGAGAGAAAGTCAGGAGAAGCATGGGAGAAGAGAAGAAAGCGCCCGGGGCATTCCGGGCGACGCCGCTTATGGTGAAGGATGAGAGCGGTCAGGATGTGACTCTCTATATTCTGGAGGAGACCAGATTACATGGTTGTTCCTATATTCTCGCAGTGGACAGCGAGGAGGAGAAAGATGGCGCGTGCTATCTTTTAAAGGACGTATCTGGCGCGGAAGATGCAGAGGCAGTCTACGAATTTGTGGAAAGTGAAGAAGAAGCCGGCTATATGCTTGAGGTCTTTCAGACCATCCTCGAAGACGAGGGCGCAGAAGTCGATCTCAGAAACGAGTAAAAGCCGTGAAAATAGAATTGTGACAGATAGAAACAGAAAGAGATGAGGTAAGAATTTGAGTGAACAGGAAAAGAACCCCATACATTTTTTTAAGCGCCTGTCCGAAAAGAGCCGCGCGCTCCGGCAGGAGGCGGCAGAGGCAGGGTTAGGCGCCTTTGACGCCCTTCTGGAGGAGAAGCCGAAGCGCCCGCGTCGTCGCCGCAGTGAGAAGCCGCAGACAGAGCAGAGCGGGGCGGAAGCAGTGAGCGCAGAGAAGCCGCGCGCGTTAAAAAAGCCACGGAAAAAGCCGCAGGGTGAGAGAGCGGAGAGCAAAAGAACGGGTGAGGCTCGGAAGCCGGCTGAAAAGGCAGAGCCGAGAGAAAAGCGCACCCCGCGCCGCAGTCCCCGGAAGAAGGTAGCGGCAGGACAGCTCGCAGAGCTCTTGAAGCGCGCAAAGCTCCCGAAGGCGCACAGCATACACCTTGATCCGAA
>CALLVJ010000020.1 GCA_938010625.1 uncultured Stomatobaculum sp.
CAGAGCAATGTCTTATCACTGCCCCCTCTGCGGAGAAAAAAATAGCGCTGTTTTCCGCTTCGGAGGAGCCCTCTGGGTCTCGGCATATAGAGCGCCCGAATACTCAGTGCCTGCACTTCCTCTGTCCCCATCCCGTCGAGGCTGAACACTGGGGTCAGGGCAGCGCTCTCCTGCTCATACTGAATTGAGAAATAGCGCGCCGCGTGCGGCAGTTCTTCCCCTTCTTCCGCGCTGCCGACCCGCCCCGGCATGGCACCGCCGTAGTAGCTGATGAGCTCCAGGGTATCCATGCTGTTCTCGTAGAGTGAGAGATAACTCATCCGGTTGACCAGCATCAGAACCAACACCAGGACGGCAAAGACAGCGCTCGTCGCGACAAGAACAAACTGCCGTTTCAGTTTTTCTGCCATTCCTGTTCTCCCTGTCTCAGGCATCCCGCTGCCGGAGCACAAAGCTGCCGCCGCGCTCTCCCTCAATCAGGAGATCCGCCTGAATTGCACTCAGTTTCTGGCGCAGGTAAGAGATATAGAGAAACAGCTGCTCGTCGCCGCCTTCTTCGCTCTCGCCCCAGACTTTGTGAAACAGCTCAGCGCCCCCGAGGAGCTTGTTCGGATTCCGCATGAAAAGCTCCATGAGACGAGCCTCCTTGCTGCCGATGCGTATGGAACTCAGCGCCTTGAGCTCCTGCTCCCCCATATCCAAAGTCACATTGCCTGTCTGAATGCGCTCTTCCTGGTAGCCTGAGCGCCGAGCCATGCTCCGAATCCGGGCGAGCAGCTCCCGCATCGCAAAGGGCTTTGTGAGGTAATCGTCCGCACCCGCGTCGAGACCTGTGATTTTATCCTCGAGCTGGGTCTTTGCCGTCAGAATGATGATTGGCGTCCGGTCACCCTCTGCGCGGAGGGTCCGAACCACCGAAATGCCATCCTGCTTCGGCATCATCACATCCACGACCATGCAGTCATAGCTGACAGCGCGCGCCTTTTTGAGCGCCTCCTCACCGTCATAGGCGGGGTCCACTTCATTGCCCTGGTGCTTCAAAATTGCGCAGACAGCGCGCGACAGCTCCACCTCGTCTTCGGCAAACAAAAGCTTCATGCTTCCTCCTTCCTGATCATGTTGCGTATGGTCTGCATCGAGAGATCACAGGAGGCTAGATCATCCGCGACATGCTTTAACTCCGCCGCAATCAGCGCGCGGTTTCCTCCCTCGCGCTTGTAGTGCATCTCGTGCTCGAGACTCGCCCAGGAGTCCATCGCAATCGTGCGGATCTGCACTTCGGCAAAAAACTGCCCCGGCACCCGCCCATAGAAATCTGCCTCTTCGGTCTCGCAGCGGAGAATGAGATGCAAACTCCGATAGCCGCTCGGCTTGACATTTTGAATATAGTCCTTTTCCTCGGCAATTTCCACACCCGGCAGTGCCGCCAGCTTTTCTCTGACGCGGTAAATGTCATCGACAAAACGGGTCACAATCCGGAGGCCAATGGCGTCAGTCAGCCGGTAGAGTGCATTTTCCGTAGTCTCTTCGAGCCCTCTGCGCCGCAGTTTGTCCCGCATGCTGTACTCGGTCTTGACGCGACTTGTAAGATGCTCAAAGCACTTGTGCTCGCCCCGCTGTTCAGCCGCTTCATTCCAAGCGAGAATTTCAAACTCAAGCTTTTTCTTTACCGCGAACAGTGTCTCGGTAAAATTGCCGTAAATACTGGTCTCTGCCATGCTTTCTCCTTCTCTCTTTGCTTGCATTTCTGCACCCGCTCCGATAAAATATCTCTAATTCACTTTTGGAGGCCTATCATGCGCGAAGTAAACCTCGGAACAGTCACACTGGGATGCGGTCCGGTCAAGGTCGCTGTCCCGCTGGTCGGCAGTGACTGGGCAGCACTGCAGGCAGAACTCAATGCGCTGCCAGACAGCTCTGCCGATCTCGCTGAGTGGCGCATCGACTGTCTCATGCCATTTCCAGACACCGCACAGCTTCTTGTGCTCGCGCGACAGCTAAAACAGAGGCTCGGCAGCTGTCCGCTCCTCATCACATTTCGGAGCCTTTCAGAGGGCGGCCGCCTGCCGCTTGATGCGGCAGCCTACCAGGAATTCCAACTGCGGCTCGCCAAAGAACAACTCCCGGACTTACTGGATGTGGAACTCTTCTCCGGTCTGCCAAATCCGTCCACCCACATTGCGGCGCTGCAGCGTGAGCACATTCCGGTCATTGCCTCCCGTCACTTTTTTGCCGGAACGCCCGCACAGCCTGTGATACGGGCAAGCTTTCAGGCCATGCGGGAGAGCAATGCCGACATTCTGAAACTCGCTGTCATGACACAGTCGCCCGAAGACCTGCTCTCGCTCCTGCAGTTCTCTGCTGTCTGGAAACAGGAGGCCGACCGCCCCTTTGTCCTGATCGGCATGGGACCGCACGGCGTTCTGAGCCGCATCTCCGGCGCAGAATTTGGCTCCTGTCTGAGCTTTGGCGCGCTTTGCAGCAGCTCTGCGCCGGGACAGCTCCCCGCGCGGGACTTAAAAAGGATTTTATCCCTCCTGCCGGAATATCCGGTCTCTCAGACGGCGGAGCCCCGCAAATAAGAAGGGCAGCGCCCGCTCCGCCCGGATCAAGCAGCGGTCCCGGAGAGAGAGTTCCAGATAGTAACGCCGAAAGCGCGGCGAGAAAATTTTCGCATAGTCGCGAAGATTCACCCGCGTCAAAAAGTAGACGCGCCTCGCGGCCGAAACCGCCTCGCGGCGGTACTTTCCGCCGCTCTGCTGATCAAAGTCGCGG
>CALLVJ010000021.1 GCA_938010625.1 uncultured Stomatobaculum sp.
AGATCATTGACTCCCGCGGCAATCCGACGGTGGAGGCAGAGGTCACGCTCTCCGATGGTTCGGTCGGCAGAGGCGCCGCGCCGAGCGGCGCTTCGACCGGTGAGTTCGAGGCGATTGAGCTTCGCGACGGCGACAAGTCCCGCTTTGGCGGCAAGGGCGTAAGAAAGGCAGTCGAGAACATCAATACCGTGATTAACGAGGTGTTGCGCGGTCTGGATCCGCAGAATGTCTATGCGGTCGATGCTGCCATGCTGAAAGCCGATGGCACAGAGAACAAGTCGAAGCTCGGCGCAAATGCAATTCTCGCGGTTTCAATTGCATCGGCAAAGGCAGCGGCTCTGTCGCTCGGCATCCCGCTGTACCGCTTCCTCGGCGGCGCAAACGGCAATAACCTCCCGGTTCCGATGATGAACATCTTAAATGGCGGCGCACATGCGACGAACTCCGTGGACACGCAGGAGTTCATGATTATGCCAGTCGGCGCACCGAGCTTTTCAGAGGGGCTCCGCTGGTGCACCGAGGTGTTCCACAGCCTCCAGAAGATTTTGAAGAATGAGGGCAATACGACGGCAGTCGGCGATGAGGGCGGTTTTGCGCCGAACTTGAAGGACGACGAGGACACGATTGAGCACATCCTCGCAGCGGTCCGCGACGCTGGCTATGAGCCGGGCAGGGACTTCGTGCTCGCGCTGCCTCCTCCGAGTGGAAGAGCGACAAGGGCATTGGCTTCTATCATCAGCCGAAGTCCGGCAGGGACTTCACGTCGAAGGAGCTCATTGCACACTGGAAGAGCCTTGTTGAGAAATATCCGATCTGGTCCATCGAGGATGGTCTCGATGAAGAGGACTGGGAGGGCTGGAAAGAGATGACGAAGGAGCTCGGCGACAAGGTGCAGCTGGTCGGCGACGATCTCTTTGTCACGAACACGAAGCGCTTACAGAAAGGCATTGCGCTCGGCTGTGCAAATTCCATCCTGATCAAGCTGAACCAGATCGGCTCGGTCTCCGAAACCCTCGAGGCCATCAAAATGGCGCACAAGGCGGGCTATACGGCAATCACCTCCCACCGTTCCGGTGAGACCGAGGATACGACGATTGCAGATCTCGCGGTCGCACTGAATACGCGCCAGATCAAGACAGGTGCGCCGAGCCGTTCGGAGCGCGTCGCGAAGTACAACCAGCTGCTTCGCATTGAGTCGGATCTCGGTGTTGCGGCGGAGTACCCGGGTAAGAACGCGTTTAACCGCTGATCTTACGAAAAAATAAAGACAGGGTGCCGGAGAGAGATCTCCGGATAATCGGGAAGCAA
>CALLVJ010000022.1 GCA_938010625.1 uncultured Stomatobaculum sp.
ATCTCATGAAAGATATTCAAGAGGAGACGGGGACGGCGTATCTCTTCATCGCGCACGATCTCGCGATGGTCAAATATATCTCTGATCGCATTGGTGTCCTGCATCTTGGACATTTGTTGGAGACTGGATCCAAGGAGGAAATTTTCTCGCGCCCGATTCACCCGTACACGCGAAGTCTGCTGTCTGCCATTCCTGTGCCGAATCCGATTGTGGAAAAACAGAGAGTTGCTGAGGTTTACGACTATAAGAGTTCCGGCATCGACTACAGCAAGGGGACGAACCATCTTGTCGAGGGCACACACTATGTGAGATGCACTGACCAGGAGTTTGAAAAATGGGTCAGTGCTGCTTCCTGCACTCGCCTTTTTTGCGCAAATCAGCTATACTGAGGCAAGTGTGTCCAGAGATGAAGGAGTAAGGGAAGCAGATGGAATATGAGGGAGATGTCTACCGCCCGCCAAGTGAAGCGCGCAGTTTAATTATTCAGGTTACCATTGGCTGCTCGCACAATAAGTGCACTTTTTGCCACATGTATGCGGACAAGCAGTTCCGCGTGCGGAAGAGAGAGGAAATTCTCGCAGATCTCGAGGAGTGCAGAGCGCTCTACGGCCCCTATGTGCAGCGCGTCTTCTTTGCAGATGGCGATGCACTGGTCGTGAAAGGCGAGCTGCTCTTGGAGCTCCTGAACTATGTAAAGAAACATTTTCCCCACGCCGAGCGCATTACATCCTACGGCACGGCGAAGGATGTGCTGCGGAAGTCGGAGGAGGAGTTGAAAGCACTCCGTGCGGCAGGTCTCGCGATGATTTACCTCGGTGCGGAGTCGGGGGACGATGAAGTTCTCGCGCACATTCAGAAGGGTGAGACGGCGGCAGAAATCATTGCGGCGGGGCAGAAGTTAAAGCGCTGCGGCATTCAGACCTCAGTGACCTTGATTTCCGGTCTCGGCGGCAGCAAAGGCATGGAAGCGCATGCGGTAAAGTCGGCAGAGCTCATCAATGCGATGAATCCGGAGTATGCCTCAATTCTGACATTGCATCTCTCGCCGGCGTCGCCGATGGCAAAGGAGATTCAGCGGGGCGAGATGGAGCTCTTAAAGCCGGATCAGATTATGGATGAGACTGCGCTCTTCTTAAGGCATATCGACTCGCCGGGAACGGTGTTCCGCACGAATCACGCCTCCAATTATCTGGCGCTTGCGGGCACCTTGAACGAAGATCTGCCGCGCCTCCTTCGCGAAGTGCGTGAGGCGCGCGAACACAGCCGCTACCGCATGGAGAGCTGGCGCAGAAGGCTTTGAGCGCGAGAGTAGGTGTTGACGTGTGAAGGCAAGGTGCAGACAGGTGGAAATGGGAAGCAGATTGCAGCAGTGGCATTCAGGATTTCCGGTGAGAGCTTTCGTCCGAGAGCGCCCCATAGCGCGCCTTGACCTCTGCCATAAACTCATTCTCAATGTCGGTGGGGCGCTTGCTCTCCTTCGTGAGAATGCCAAAGCGCAGGTGCTCGTTGCTTCCGCGAAGCGGAATGTTTGCGACATTGTAGTGCATGCCCTCGTCGGGATATTTCGGAATGCCGATGGTATAGAAATTGGAGTGCGCGAGGAGGCGGATTTGCTCCATCCGGTCATTGACATAGACAATCTTTGGGGAGTCGTTGAGATCCACAATGCCGTTTTCGGTCGCAATGTGGTAAAAAAAGTCCTCGTACTGGCCGATGTAGCGCACAAAGCCGTAGTTTAAGAGGTCGCGGATATCAAGTTCCCGGACATCCTTGCCGCGGAGCAGCTCGTGATTCATCGAGAGAAACACATAGGGCTTAAAGCGGGCAATGCTCTGAAAGCGCAGGCGTTTGTTTTCAAAATTTCGGAGCATGCTCTCGCTCTCGGATACCGAGAAGTGCAGGACGCCGATTTCTGAGTAGCCGCTCGCAACATCGTCCACAACATCCATGGCATCAGTCTCCCGGAGGCGGAGGAATAAGCTCTCCTGATCCTGGTGGCGGCAGGCAACTTCATTAAAGCAGACAGCTGTGTGCGAGAAGCGGGTCATTGAGACCATGAGGCGGCTGCCCTGCTGGTGAGTTTGGTTGATGAAACGATCCAGACTGTCCATCTCGTCGAGAATCACCTGGCAGTGGGAGAGAAAACTTTCGCCGTTCCGCGTGAGGCGCACGCCCTGGTTGGTGCGCTGAAAGAGATCAAAGCCGACTTCTTCCTCAATGCTCTTGATGATATGCGAGAGCTGAGGCTGGGAGATATACATGGCTTTTGCGGCCTGATTGATGGAACCGTAACGCGCAACACCGACAAAGTATTTCAAATTTTTAGTATTCAAGCAAGCCTCCGTACTGTTTTTGCGGCAATGAAGCCGCGCTTATGCTGAGATTTTTATCATAACATAAAATTTGAACCGGCCCCAGGCTTTCCGGAGATATTCCAGCCCATTCTCCTGTTTGGAGCGCATAGCTGGCCACGGGATTGCGAATGAGGATATTGCCGGGATCCTCCAGATTGACAACGCGGGCGCGCTCCCGTAAAATAACAAGGGTCAGCGCCCGTGGCGGAATTGGCAGACGCGCTGGATTTAGGTTCCAGTGGGAGACCGTGCAGGTTCAAATCCTGTCGGGCGCAGCGGGAGTCATGCCACAAAAAGAGCGGTACACACGCAAGTCGGTGTGAACCGCTCTTTTGTCATGGCGGGACAGAAGAGAGGTCACATGGTACAATAGAAGAAAAATGGAGGGGGTTGTACGGATGGAGCGGCGAAGTACAGGCTGGACGCTGGTCCTGTTGATCGGGATGATGAGCTGTTGGATGACTGGCTGCGGGACGGTCAGTCGGGAAAAGGAAGCTGTTCCCACAACCGGGGAAGAAGTGCGAAGCGACGCGCCGGACACCGCCTGCCATTTTCGTGATCTCACGGCGGAGCCGGTTCAGGTCGGCTGTGAGCCCGGAGAGCCAGAGGAGGAAACAAGGTGAAGGGCAGAAAATGGAGCGCAGTTTGCAGTGCGGTGACAATAGGGTTACTCAGCGCAAGTCTGCTCGCAGGATGCGGGCAGAAAAAAGAGACCGCGGCGCAGACAGCAGCCGAGGCGCTGACCATTCAGGCGGAGAACAGCATCCCGGACATTCAGGCGGAAGCGGCCGAGGCAGCAGAGAGCAGGGCGGCGGCAAAGACTGTGACTGTAGATCTCAGGATTGAGAAGCACAAGCAGGAGGGCAGGCACATGGTGCGCGCCGGAGAACAGACCATCTCGGTGCCGACTTCGTTTGAGGGATTGCAGAAAGAAGGCGCGGTGTTCAGCGGAGAGAATGAAATGGTGAAGGCTGGGGCGACTGGGAGCTGCCGTGTGCAGTATCGCGGCTCGTTTGGACACATCCGCATCAATGTGCGGAACAATAGAGACGAGGATATGCCAGTCAAGGACTGCACCATCAAAGGAATTGAGATTGGCAGTACCGATCCGGATCCGGATCTCACACTCTACGGAATTCCGATGGGAGCGACCAGACAGCAGATTGCGGATGTCTACGGTGAGCCCTTTTCAAAAACCTTTGACAATGAGAAACATATGTCCAACATGGTCTATCAGTTTGGCGAGGACATTTATTCCAATCAGGTCGTGATGATTCTGTTTGAAAATGGTCGTGCAGTTGCCGCGAGTTATGATGACTTCTCGCTCTCCGAGCGCTGAACGATCCTGTCAGACGTTAGACGTAAAAGGCCCCAGCATTCTCTGCATTTCAAGAAATGCCGGGGCTTTTGACGGCTGTCTGTGCGAAATTTGGCTGGGGGAAAACGAGCTTATCGGGTGGCGTTGCGATCCGCTTGTTTCACCAGATTTTTAGGATGATAGCGATGTCTCGTCAGGAAGAGGTAGAGGCTCAGCGCAACGGAGGTTGTAATCCAGCTGATCGGATAGGCCGTCATGAGGGTCAGAATGTCGCGGTGCAGCGGCACGGCGAGAAAAATCCAGAACAGACGGAGCACGCAGACACCGAGCATGGTCATGAGCATGGGCATCCAGCTGTTTCCCATGCCGCGCAAAGTGCCGGAACACAGTTCAATCGGTATATAGGTGATGAAAAAGGGAACCACATAGTGGATTAAACGGCGACAGATTGCGAGTACATCAGGGTCTTTCGTGAAAAAGTGCAGAAACTGCATCCCGAAGAGCCAGATGACAGCAGAGAGGAAGAGGGTCCCAGCAGCAGCGAGCAGGAGGGAAATGCGAAACCCCTCGAAAGCTCGTTTTACCTGTCCGGCGCCGTAGTTCTGCCCCACAAAGGTGGTAATTGCAATGCCAAAGGCGTTGATGACCATCCAGAACAGCACGTCCATTTTTCCATAAGCTGTGACAGCAGCAATGGTATTCGTGCCAAAGCTGTTGACGGTTGCCTGCACGATGATATTTGAAATGGTATACATGGTGCTCTGCAGACCTGCCGGAAGACCGACATAGATCATTTTCTTGAGCCAGCCGGAATTTATGCGCAGCTCCCGTGGCTTGAGCCGCACAGCGCTGTCAGTGTGCAGCAGAACATAAAGCACCATGACGGCAGAAGCAGTCTGTGAAAGTATGGTAGCGAGTGCAGCGCCTGCAACGCCGAGGTGGAAGTAGACGACCAGGAGAAGATCAAGCACAATGTTGCTGAGGCAGCTCAGAATCAGAAAGTAGAGCGGACGTTTGGAGTCACCAATGGCGCGGAGTACAGCGGCGCCCATGTTATAGAAGAGATTTGGAATCATGCCCAAGAAATAGATGCGGAGATAGGCAGAAGCCTCTGGCATGATTTCTTCCGGTAAGGACATTGCGCGGAGTGAAAAATTGGTCAGCGAGAGACCGAGCGCCATGATCACGACACCGGAAATCAGTGAAAAGGCGAGTGCTGTGTGAACACTTTGTGAGACTGCAGATCGATCGCGAGCGCCGAAGTACTGTGATATGACGACGCCGCAGCCGGAGGAAAGACCAATGAAGAAACCGACAAAGAGATTGACCAGCTGCCCAGTTGCACCGCCGACGGCAGCCAGAGCGGTATTGGTGCCGACAAAGCTGCCCACAATCACGGTATCTACCGTATTGTAGAGTTGCTGAAAAAAGGTGCCAAGCAGGATGGGGAAGAAAAAGGGCAGAAGTTGTCCCGTGATGGGACCTGTCGTGATGGACGGTGCCTGGCTTTTGGATTGCATAAAACTCTCCTTTATATGATGAATATTGCATGTCCGAAAAGCATAACACAGCAGAGAGACAATGAAAAGATTCCCCACGAAAAAGAAAAGAAGTGCTATACTAAGTAGCACAGATATTGTGAGGAAACAAGGTTATCTCAGCCGAGAGGACGGGGAATTCGTCTGATTTTGAAGGAGAAAAGAATACGAATTTATGAGCAAACGAAAGAAGGATGAAGGGGGGCTCTATCGGCGCCTGCGAGATATAATTTTCGGCGTCGATGATGATGATGATGATGTGGACGGGGAGTTTGAACTTTTGGAAGATTATGCGTTACCGGAAGATCTCCGGCAGAAGTACCTGAAAATTTGTGATGAGCTGAATGCTTGTCCGCCGGAGGAGCGGGAGAGTAAACGAAAAGAACTGGAGGATAAGTATCATATTAAAATTTCCTTTGATCCGGAAACAGGAAATTGCACATTTGGGGAGGATCCGCTGACTGCCATCCTGAAAAGTCGAATGAAATCGCTGGGCAGGCGCGTGTCCGAGAGTCTGATTCCGCGCTGGATGCGCGGCGATAACGGAGAAGAGGAGGAAGAGGAGGACGAGAATCCGGAGGACAGTGATCGCGGAGATGACGGTGGCAATCGCGGCGGACGCGGCTTTGGCGGTCTGTTGTTTCCACTGCTCGTGTTGCTTGCGGTCGTCATGTTGCTCTTCAATTTACTGTTGCCCCTCGGCGGCAAGCGGAGCAGTGCCCAGGTCAAAGAGGTCTCCTACACTGAGTTTCTAAGGCTGGTTGATGAAAAGGCTGTTGTCTCGGCAAAGATTGGCAATTCGGTGATCCGCTTCGACGCAAAACCGGCGGGACAGAAGGAAGCCGTGCACTATGTGACGACCCGGATGGACAGCGATCGGGATCTCCCGGAACAGCTGTACCGCGCGGGCGCTGTCGTGACGCGGGAGCGCTTTGACATTGGAAGTCTGCTGCTCTCTGGTGCGGCGCTCTTTCTGCCGGTCATTCTGATTTTTGGCGCAATGAACTTTCTGATTCGCCGCATGGGTGTGGGCGGCGGCAATTTCATGGGCGGCGTCGCGAAGAGCAATGCGAAGGTCTATGTGCAAAAGGAGACCGGTGTGACCTTTGCCGATGTCGCCGGCGAGGACGAGGCAAAAGAGAGTCTGACCGAGATTGTCGACTTTCTTCATAACCCCGAGCGCTTCCGTGAAATCGGCGCAAAGCTCCCGAAGGGGGCGCTCCTCGTGGGGCCGCCCGGAACCGGTAAGACCCTGCTTGCAAAGGCAGTGGCAGGCGAGGCGAATGTGCCATTTTTCTCGCTCTCGGGTTCAGACTTTGTCGAAATGTATGTCGGCGTCGGCGCGTCCCGCGTCCGCGATCTCTTCCGTCAGGCGCAGGAGGCAGCGCCCTGCATCATCTTCATTGATGAGATTGATGCGATCGGAAAGAGCCGCGATTCGCGCTATGGCGGCGGCAACGACGAGCGGGAGCAGACCTTGAACCAGCTGCTCTCCGAGATGGACGGGTTTGACTCCTCGAAGGGGCTTCTCGTGCTCGGCGCAACCAACCGGCCGGAGATTCTGGATCCCGCGCTGCTGCGCCCCGGGCGTTTTGACCGCCGTGTGATTGTGGAGCGACCGGACTTGAAGGGCCGCATTGAAATTCTCAAGGTGCACGCGAAGGATGTCATGCTCGACGATACCGTTGATTTTGATGCGATTGGTCTCGCGACGAGCGGCGCCGTCGGCTCCGAACTCGCCAATATGGTCAACGAGGCTGCAATTCTCGCCGTCAAAAACGGACGGAAAGCCGTGAGCCAGAAGGATCTCTTTGAGTCGGTCGAGGTGGTGCTGGTCGGCAAGGAGAAGAAGGATCGCGTGATGAACCAGAAGGAGCGCCGCATTGTCTCCTATCACGAGGTCGGACATGCGCTGATTTCCGCGCTTCAGAAAAACACGGAGCCGGTGCAGAAAATCACGATTGTGCCGCGCACCATGGGGGCGCTCGGCTATGTCATGTATGTGCCGGAGGAGGAGACCTATCTGATGTCGAAGAAAGAGCTCGAGGAGCGGCTGGTCTCGACTCTCGGCGGCAGAGCAGCAGAGGAGCTGGTCTTTGGCGATGTCACAACCGGCGCGCAGAATGACATTGAGCAGGCGACCAACATCGCAAAGTCGATGGTCACGATGTATGGCATGAGCGAGAGCTTTGGCCTCATGGGACTGGCGCGCGTGGAAAGTCAGTATCTCTCTGGAAGAACTGTGATGGACTGCTCGGATCAGACCGCGGCGCAAGTTGACAGAGAAGTAGAGCGCATTTTGAAGGAAGCTTATCAGACGGCCCTGCTGCTGCTCCGCGAGAATCGAATGGTGCTGGATCAGATTGCGGATTTCCTGATTAACCGCGAGACCATCACTGGAAAGGAGTTCATGCAGATTCTCCGGAAAGTCAAGAAGCTGCCGACCCCGCTCTCGGAACAGGAACCCATTTTTATTTGAGAAAACGTGCAAAAGCCCTTCTACTTGGAAGGCGGGGCAGGATTTGCCTGATCACACAAAACGAGAGAGACAGCTTCGGCTGTCTCTCTCGTTTTATCAAAACAGGTCTCAGTGATAAATTTTCTTATTCTCGTAGCGCGGCTCGCTGGTCAATTGCAGGCCGAGCTTGTTCAAAATGCGGATATCCACCTCGGAGAGCATGACAGAGGTGTGCGCTTGGCAGCCGCGGAGTTTTTTCAGCTGATCCAGGGCATGTGCAGCATTCGGATCGCTCGCGGCGTTCATGGAGAGCGCAATCAGAATCTCGTCGGTGTGAAGACGCGGATTCTTGGAGCCTAGATAGTTGATTTTCAGCGTCTGCACGGGCTCAATGACGGCCGGAGAAATCAGCTTGATTTCGTCCGGAATGCCGCCGAGTGCTTTCACGGCGTTCAGAAGCACAGCCGCGCTTGCGCCGAGGAGGTCGGAGGTCTTGCCGGTCACAATGCGGCCGTCCGGCAGCTCAATCGCAGCGGCGGGGGCGCCGGTCACTTCTGCCTTGAGAAGCGCCGCGTGGACCACTGGGCGATTTGCCGTGGTTACGCCTGCCTGCTTCATCAGAAATTCAATCTTCGTGACTTCGGACTTTTTGGATTCACCCTTCACGAGGCGTCCCATTGTTGTATACCAGCGGCGGATAATTTCCTGGCGCCCTGCCTCGCGGCACACCTGGTCGTCCATGATACAGTTGCCTGCCATGTTGACACCCATGTCGGTCGGGGATTTGTAGGGGCAGCTGCCGAAAATACCTTCGAACATTGCGGAGAGCACAGGGAAAATCTCCACATCGCGGTTATAGTTGACGGTCGTCACACCGTAGGCTTCCAGGTGGAAGGGGTCAATCATGTTGACATCGTTTAAGTCGGCGGTGGCAGCTTCGTAGGCGAGGTTCACAGGGTGGTTCAACGGCAGATTCCAAATCGGGAAGGTCTCAAACTTTGCATAGCCGGCTTTCACGCCGCGGCGGTTCTCGTGGTAGAGTTGAGAGAGGCAGGTCGCCATCTTGCCGCTGCCGGGACCTGGCGCTGTCACAATGACGAGCGGCCTTGTGGTCTCGATGTATTCATTTCTGCCGTAGCCTTCCTCGCTCACAATGAGTGGGATGTTCGCGGGATAGCCGTCGATCGAGTAGTGGCGGTAGACTTTGATCCCCATGGCTTCGAGCTTGCTCTTAAACTGGTCGGCTGCATTGGTGTAGCGGGTGATGACGACGGAGCCGACATAGAGACCGGAATCGCGGAAGGCCTGAATCAGGCGCAGCACATCGACATCGTAGGTGATGCCGAGATCGCCGCGAATCTTATTTTTCTCGATGTCCGCCGCAGAAATTGCAATGACAATTTCCGCCTGGTCAGCCAGATGTAGCAGCATGCGGAGCTTGCTGTCCGGCTGGAATCCAGGGAGAACGCGGGAAGCGTGGTAGTCATCGAAGAGTTTGCCGCCAAACTCGAGATAGAGCTTGTCGCCAAACTGAGAGATGCGCTCGCGGATGTGCTCAGACTGCATGCGGAGATATTTCTCGTTGTCAAAACCAATTTTCATATCCACTCCTTTGCGTCGAATGCCGCCGACCCTGTGCCGCGTGCATTTGACACGCACGAGATTGTATCATAGCTTGGCAAAAATGTGGTATACTTTTTGCCATGAATAAGAAAGAGAGCCCGTTGCCGGGGGCCTTTTACCGGCAGAAAGAGGGAAGTCTGTATCAGGTGCGCTGTGTCGCGGCTGATGCCGCAGGCGGCGAAATGCTTGTGATCTGTCAGAAATTGTCCGCTGATTTCGGGCTTGTGGCCTATCGCTTTTCGCAGTTTGCAAAGCAGTTTTCGGAGGTGGCGCTGACAGAGGAAGAAGCTGCTGCAGGGTCGGAGGTGACAGAGGAGAGAGCGGCAGAGAGCAGCCCTTCGGATACAGAACAGGGAAAAACGGCGCAGCTGGAGGCGACTGCTGCAGCTGGGGAGAGCGAGGCAGCTTTGCATGCGGCAGGTGTCAGCCAGGGCGTGCGGGCAGCGATTCCGGAGCCCGAGCCCGAAGAGCGGGATCTCCGTTTCCTGCATTTTCTCGAGCTTCAGAGCCCGCGGGAGCGCAGGATTTACCTCGAGGAAGAGCGCGACAATCTGACTGTGCGGGACATCCTGCGGATTGCGACAGCGCTTGAAATCGAGGACAGCGGCGAGCCGGAGGATCAGCTGCGCAATGCGTTTGCGGCACTCCGCATGCAGGAGCGCTATGAGAAGGAGCGCGGCGACCGCCATGTTTGAGATCCAGGAGGAACTGAAAAAGCTGCCGCAGAGCCCCGGCGTCTACATCATGCACGACAAGCAGGATGAGATTATCTATGTGGGCAAGGCGATTTCACTTCGGAACCGCGTGCGGCAGTATTTTCAATCCTCGCGGGGCAAGAGCCCGAAGATTCTGCAGATGGTGAGCCGCATTGCCCGCTTCGAATATATCGTGACGGACTCAGAACTCGAAGCACTGGTGCTTGAAAACAATCTGATCAAGGAGAACCGCCCGCGCTACAATACAATGCTCCGGGATGACAAGACCTATCCTTATATCAAGGTTACGGTTCGAGAGCCGTTTCCGCGCATTTTCATGACGCGGCAGATGAAGAAGGACAAGGCAAAATACTTCGGACCGTTCAGTTCGTCGCAGGCGGTGCGGAAGACGCTCGACTTTATGTACCGCGCCTTTCAGCTCCGGGACTGCAAGCGCGTGTTGCCGCGGGACATCGGAAAAGAGCGCCCCTGCCTGAATTATCACATTCACCAGTGCGGCGCGCCCTGCGCAGGTTATATGGGCGAAAAGGCATACCGCGCGAATGTGGACGCCGCGCTCGACTTTTTGAATGGAAGATTTGCGCCGGTTGTCAGAAAGCTGCAGAGTGAGATGGAGGACGCGGCAGCGCGCATGGAATTTGAGCGCGCGGGTGAGCTCCGAGATCTGCTCCGCAGCATTGAGCACATTGAGCAGCGGCAAAAGGTGACCTCGGAGGGCATGGAGGACAGAGATATCATTGCGCTCGGCAGAGATGAGCGGGAGGCCGTGGTGCAGGTCTTCTTTGTGCGCGAGGGCAGGATTGTGGGGCGGGAGCACCACTACCTGCACATTGCAATGGAAGATGAGAATCGGGAGCTGCTCGAGAGCTTTGTGAAGCAGTTCTACGCGGGGACACCCTTTATTCCACAGGAGATCTGGCTCCAGGAGGAGCTCATGGACAGTGCGCTTCTCACTGACTGGCTCTCGGCAAAGCGCGGCGCGCGCGTGAAGCTCGTGGTGCCAAAGAAGGGGCAGAAGGAAAAGCTGATGGAGCTCGCCGCCCGGAATGCCGACATGATACTCGAAAAGGACAGGCAGCGGCTCCAGATGGACGAGGCGCGGAGCAGGGGCGCTGTGCATGAGCTGGAAGTGCTGACAGGGCTTCAGAACCTGCACCGCATGGAGGCCTATGATATTTCCAATATCAGCGGAACCCTCTCGGTTGGCTCCATGGTCGTCTACGAGGATGGCAAACCGAAGAAGAGCGATTATCGGAAATTCCGCATCCAGACTGTCATAGGGGCAAACGACTATGCGTCGCTCCGGGAGGTGCTGACCCGCCGCTTTCAACGGAGCCTCGCGGCAGAGGATGGCAATTTCGTGAAGCTGCCGGACCTGATTTTAATGGACGGCGGCAGAGGGCAGGTCAACATCGCCCTCGAAGTACTGGAGAATTTCCGCTTGCGGATTCCGGTCTGCGGCATGGTCAAGGACGATCAGCACAGGACGCGGGGGCTCTGGTATCGGGGCGCAGAACTGCCTGTTTCGGAGCGGAGTGAGGGCTTTAAGCTCGTGACCCGCATTCAGGATGAGGCGCACCGCTTTGCGATTGAATATCACCGGAGTCTCCGCTCGAAGGCAGAGGTGCACTCGGCGCTCGACGATATTCCGGGTATCGGAGCCGTGCGGCGGAAGGCGCTGCTCCGAAAGTTCGGCGGTATTGAGGGCGTCCGGGCTGCAGATGTCGAAGAGCTCAGTGCTCTGCCAGGCTTCAATCTGCGCGTTGCGGAGGAAGTCCATCGATATTTTCATCGGGAAAGGAGTCAGGAAAATGCACGGCGTGACAGTGACAGAATTGATTCAGAGAAACCATTTTAAGAATCTGACGCCTGAGATCAACACGGACGAGATTATCATCTCGGCGTCGGATATCAACCGCCCGGCGCTCCCGCTGACCGGCTTTTTCGCGCACTTTGACAACGCGAGGCTGCAGGTTATCGGCAATGTCGAAACGGAGTACATTGGTCTCATGGACGAGGCGCGGCGCGAGCAGATTTTTGACTGCATATGCCGCTTTCGCGTGCCGGGCTTTATCTTCTCGCGGAATTTGCAGCCGCACGAGACGCTGTTAAAGAAGTGCCGCGAGTACGGGATTCCCTGCATGGTGACCTCACAAACCACAGCGGATCTGACGTCTGAATTGATTCGCTGGCTCAAGGCAAAGCTCGCGCCCCAGATTTCGATTCACGGTGTTTTGGTCGATGTCTACGGAGAGGGTGTCCTGATTATGGGCGACTCGGGCGTTGGAAAAAGTGAGGCGGCGCTTGAGTTAATCCGGCGAGGGCACCGTCTGGTTGCGGACGATGTGGTTGAGCTTCGGAAGGTCTCGGAGGTCGCCTTGGTCGGACGGGCGCCGGCAATTACCAAGCATTTCATTGAACTCCGCGGCATCGGCATTATTGATGTGCGCGCGCTGTTCGGCGCAGAGTGCGTGAAGGATGTCCAGACCGTGGATCTCGTGATCAAGCTGGAGGACTGGGACAAGACCAAGGACTATGATCGCCTCGGTATGGAAGACCAGTACATAGAGATTCTGGGCGTCCGCGTGGTCTGCAACACGCTTCCAATCCGCCCGGGGCGAAATCTCGCGATTATCTGCGAGACTGCTGCTGTGAACCACCGCCAGAAAAAGATGGGCTACAATGCGGCAAAGGAGCTGTACCGTCGCGTCAACGACAACATGGCGCGCAGCGCTGAAGAGCATGAGAAGGAGCGCCGGGAAGAAGCGTTGATCGCCGAGCGAAAGCGAATTGGAGAGGCGCTGAACCAGGGGGTCAAGGACAAGATTCTCGGACATCTCGATACGATCGACGAGAGCGATCTCCCGGCGCACTATGGTGAATTTGAGCGGAGCGGCTACCGGATCGAATCCGACAGCGCGGATATTGGCGAACTGAATTAAGTGAGGAGGAATGCAAGTTGCGAAGACAGCTGAGAGAGGAACCACTCTCAAAACATACAAGTTTTCGGATTGGCGGGCCGGCGGATTTTTACTATGAGCCGGAGAGTGTCGAAGAGATCCGGGCACTTCTCGCGCACTGCGGGGCAGAGGGGATTCAGACAGCAGTCATTGGCAACGGCTCCAACCTTCTGGTCGGCGACAAGGGCTTTCGCGGCGCGGTCATACGCCTCGGCGCAGGGTTTGGCGCGATTACCGTGCAGGAATGCTGCCTGCGGGCAGAGGCGGGCGCAGCGCTCGGAAAACTGGCGAGGACAGCGGCGGAGGCTAACTTAAGCGGGCTCGCCTTTGCAGCGGGGATTCCGGGGACGGTCGGCGGCGCATTGGTCATGAATGCCGGCGCCTATGGCAGCGAGATAAAGGACATACTTGAGTGCACGGAACTTTTATTTCCGGACGGCAGCGTGCGGGAGGTCGGCGCGGAGGAGCTGGATTTCAGTTACCGGCACAGCAATATCTCAGCGCGGGGCGCGATTGTGCTGTCGGCGACCTTCCGCCTCAGGCCGGGTGAGCGCGAAGAGATTCTCGAAGAAATGCAGAGCTATGCTGCGTTCCGGCGCGAAAAGCAGCCGTTAGAATTTCCGAGCGCGGGCTCTGCCTTCAAGCGTCCGGTGGGGGATGCAGCGGCGCGTCTTCTGGATGCTGCGGGTTGCAAGGGCCTCCGAATTGGCGGAGCAGCCATCTCAGAGAAACACGCGGGTTTTCTCGTCAATCTGGACCATGCGAGCGCGGCAGATGTGCGCGCCGTGCTGCGGGAAGCGGCGGCGCGGGTGGAAGCGCAGTCCGGCGTCCGGCTGGAACCGGAAATTTGCTTCCTCGGGGAGTTTTGAGATGTCCTTTTCGGCAGCTGTCAAGGAAGAACTCGCGGAGATGATACCAACAGATATCTCGCTGTTTACAGCGGAGTTGCAGGGCTTATTGCTGTACGGCGCGAAGTTGACAGAAATAAACGGCGGTGTGGAACTCCGCTTTCTCAGTGAGCACGAGGAAAGTGCGAGAAAATACTTTACATTCATAAAAAAAACAGATAGAATCAAAAAAGATTTTGCCATCACAACACATCATCCGAACGGAAAAAACAAAAGTTGCAGCGCTGTCCTTTCCCGAACAGACGCCGCTGTGCTCCTTGAGAGCGCGGCTCTCACCTTTGCGGACGGCGAATTGCAGATTGGCAGAAAATCAGAACAGAAACTCTCCAGTGAAGAAGCGCGGCGCGCCTTTCTCCGGGGCGCCTTTCTTGCAGCGGGATCTATCTCGGATCCCGAGCGTTTTTATCACTTGGAATTCGTCTGTACGGATGAGACAAAAGCATGGTATTTGAAACTGCTCCTCTCTGCGGTCGGTGAGACAGCAGGCGTGGTGCAACGGAAGGGACACTTTGTGGTCTATTTGAAGGACAGCGAGGAGATTGTTGCGCTGCTCGGCATGATGGAAGCTTCCCGTGCACTGCTGGCGCTGGAAAATATCCGCATTGTGAAGGACATGCGAAACCATGTGAATCGCAAGGTGAATTGCGAGACGGCGAATTTACAGAAGACGGTGGATGCTGCGCTCAAGCAACTGGATGATATTGCCTGCATCTGCCGAGCAGAGGGACTTGAGAATTTGCCGCCAGCACTCGCCGAGATGGCAGAAGTCCGCTTGGAGTATCCGGAGGCTTCCCTCAAGGAATTGGGAACTTATCTGAATCCGCCAGTCGGCAAGAGCGGCGTGAATCACAGATTGCGGAAACTCTCGGAATATGCGGATGAATTGCGGGGCACGAGAAAAGAGGGTGAACAATGATTAAAAAGTCTATGGTGGTGAAGTTGAACGGGAAGAAAGCGGACGCAATGCCGGCAGCAATGCTGGTACAGGTTGCAAGCCAGTACGAGAGCAACATTTATGTGGACGATGCAGACAAGCGCGTCAACGCAAAGAGTATCATGGGCATGATGACATTGAAGTTTGGTGATGGCAAAGAGGTATACATATCAGCAGACGGTGATGACGAGATACATGCCGTAGATGAGATGGAAAGATATTTGACTTCAGCAGCGGTATAGCTGATAGAATAGATTGCATTTATCGGGTATGAGGGCTTGGGAAAAAGACTCTAATTTTGTATACAGTATGATGATTGGCTTTACCGACATTATAAAGATACACAATTTGGAGTCTTTTTTGATGTAAAATTACTGCTTGCATTATTATAAATAATGGTGTATAGTTATGCAATAAGAGATTATGAATTACATTTTTAACGGAGGATATTATGAAGAAAAAAATATTAACAATAGCTTTGGTAGGACTTATGGCGGCAAGTTTGGCGGCATGTGGAAAGGCAAGTGAGACACAAACATCAAATGCCGCAAGTGAAAGCGCATCAGACGGTAAAGCTGAAAGTAAATCAGACGGTACCGCTAAAATTAAGACGGTAGAGGCAGGCAAACTTACATTAGCTACAAATGCGGAGTTCCCGCCATATGAATATCATGACGGAGATAAGATTGTAGGTATCGATATGGATATAGCGGATGCCATAGCTAAGAAGCTTGGTCTTGAAGTACAGATTGAGGATATAGCATTTGATTCTGTAATCCTGGAGGTAACTTCAGGTAAAGCGGATATCGGACTTGCAGGTATTTCAGCTACAGATGAGAGAAAGCAAAGTGTAGATTTT
>CALLVJ010000023.1 GCA_938010625.1 uncultured Stomatobaculum sp.
AGAGGGCGACGACGTCTTTGTCAAGAGCGAATATGTAGATGTCCGCTATGCACTGAATGAGGCCATTCATTTCAGCCCGCAGGAAGAAGCAGAACACGCCTCGCTCTCAAGACGCCAGCAGATTGTGAACTTTGCACTCCAGTATCTTGGAAATCCCTATGTCTGGGGGGGCACGAGCCTCGAGCACGGTTGCGACTGCTCGGGCTTTACGATGAAGGTCATGGAACACTACGGCGTCTCGCTCCCGCATTACTCGGGTTCCCAGGCGCAGATGGGCAAGAGGGTCACAAGAGACGAGATGCGCCCGGGTGATCTGGTGTTTTATTCGAATTCGCACGGTACCATTAACCATGTCGGTATTTACATTGGTAACGGGCAGATTGTCAACGCGGCGAGCCGCCGCTCCGGCATCAAGATTTCAACCTGGAACTATCGCACGCCGCGCGCCATCCGGAATGTTCTCGGCGATTAAAGGGATGGATAGAAGGGGCGTTCTGGGCTGTCGTCAATATGCTTTCCTGCAGAGAGGCTGGGCATAATTTGCCCGATTGAGCCAGGCATTTACTTGGGGCGGAAACACGGGTGTCCGCGCCGATCAGTGCCTGCACGCATCCGCTTCTCAGGAAATGGTTCTCGCGGCGGGAAATCGAAGTGCCATGGTGCTTCCAGCGCTGCTGCTGGCCTCGACCCAGATGGTGCCGCCGTGAAGGGCTACAATTTCCCGAACCAGTGCGAGCCCAAGCCCCACGCCGCCGTATTTCCGGCTGCGGGATTGCTCCACGCGGAAAAAGGGCTGAAAGATACTCTCCTGGTATTGCGCGGGAATGCCGCAGCCAGTGTCCGAGACGCGGAGGATGAGACAGCGCTTTTCTTTCGAAACTGTGATTGTGACGCTGCCGCCCGGGTGGTTGTAGCGAATGGCGTTTTCAGCCAGATTAAAGAGCAGACGGTAAATCAGGGTGTCGCTTCCAAGCAGGGTACCGTCGCCGCGCTGTATGAGAGCAACGCTCTTTTTCTCCGCCAGTGGCGTGAGATCTTCAAAGAGCTCTTCAATCAGAGGCGCCAGTTGAATGCGCTCGCTGCAGGGAACAGTCTGTAACGAGCTCATCTCCAGCAATGTCTTTGTCATCTGCGTCATCCGCTCGGTCTGTTCTCCGAGAAGATGGAGAAGCTCAGCGGTTTCAGGCGCCGCGGCGGGATGCTCGGCAAGAAAGAGTTCAAGTTTTGCCTGCATAAGGGCGAGTGGCGTGCGGAGTTCATGCGCAGCGTTGCCGGTGAACTGGCACTGCGCGCGAAATCCCTCGTTGAGACGATCCAGCATACAGTTAAAGGCGTTTCGGAAGCGAATAAACTCCGGGGGGACATCCTCGGAAATTTTCATGTCAGGCAGATTGTCAGGCTGAATTTTTTCCAGGCGGGCAGCGAAGCGCCGCAGAGGTATGAGCGCCTGACCGCTGACAAAGTATGCGAGTGCGGCGCTCAGGACTGTCACTGCCGCTGTGATGTACCAGCTTCCCGCTGTGAAAGATGCCTTGGCGCCGTGAATCACGATGACCAGATTCGGATCGGGTTCCATTGTCTCAGGGTGAGAGGAGGATATTGCACGGGGGGCTGCGGAATTGCTGCGCGATATCGCATCGCCTATGGCTTCCATATGCTGTCTGCCGGAATAACCGATCAGAAAGTTCATGGCAATACAGCTGAGAGCAATGAGAAGCGCGGTCATCAGTGTGATACGCCATTGCAGAGAGAGCTTTTTCATGAAGTCTCCTCTCCGATGATATAACCTTCGCCGATGCGGTTTAAGATCGGATCAGATCCGAGCGCGGCGCGCAGCTTTTTTCGGAGCGTAGAAATGTGGACGCGTATGGAATTGCTGAAATGATCCACACTGCTGTCCCACACATGGTCGATCAGTTCTTCCTGGCTGACAGGACGCCCCTGGTGTAGCAGGAGATATTCAAGAATGCCCAGTTCTTTTTTGGTGAGAGAAAGGGGGCGTCCAGCAGCGGTTGCAAGACGTTTTTTGGTATCAAGGGCAAGGGCGCCGCAGGATAGAATCACATCGCGCTGGGTAAACTGCCGCAGTGTCAGGCTGCGGATGCGCGCTTCCAGTTCTGCAAGGTGAAAGGGTTTTGCCAGATAATCATTGGCTCCCGCGTCCAGACCCATTACTTTATCAGAGACTTCACTGCGCGCTGAGAGTATCAATACGCGCGTATCACGATCGGCCTGCCTGAGAGTTTGCAACACAGTCATGCCGTCTGTGCCCGGCAGATTCAGATCAAGTACCACGAGATCAAATGATTCTGTGGCAAGCAGCGCAAGCGCCTCGTTTCCATTGCAGCAGAAATCCACACTGTAGGCGAGACGTCGCAGACTGCGGACAATGGTTTCGCAGAGTTCCTTTTCGTCTTCTACTACAAGTATATGCATACAGAAGTCGCCTCCTTTTATCTGTATCGTGCTGTCTCCTGTAGTTTACAGCATAGTGCGGTAAAATTTCTGTTAAGTTTTCGGCTTAACAGAGATTTTATGTCCGAAAGGGTACAATGAACGCACAGAAGAAAGGAGAGACAGCGATATGGTACAGAATCAGAGTTCGAAAAAAGCTGTGCTGCAGCTCGCATTGCTTGCAGGCAGTGTGGCTATGATATGCTTTGGCGCTTGGCGCGGAGAGGCGGCTACCGTGCTTGGCAAGGCAATTCGGCTGTGTCTGGAGTGTGTTGGAATTGGATAAGCCAGAGAAGCAGGGTATATCGCAGAGGCTGTCTGCCGCCCGCGGTCTGATTCAGGCGGGAGCGGCACTGCTCACGAATATTCATCTGCCAAATTTCCTGAAGGGTCGCATTTATCAGGGCGGAGGGAAAATTGTCTGCGTGCCGGGATTGAATTGTTATTCCTGTCCGGCGGCCTCCGGTGCCTGTCCAATCGGTGCGTTTCAGGCTGTCGTTGGGACGTCGAAATTCAGTTTTTCGTATTATGTCACTGGGATTCTTATCCTGTTCGGTGTTCTGCTTGGCCGTTTTATCTGCGGATTTCTGTGTCCGTTCGGCTGGTTTCAGGAACTGCTGCATAAACTTCCGACCAAAAAGTTTTCTACCAGCGGATGGAAACCATTGACGCACCTCAAGTATGTGATTTTGCTGGTCATGGTCATTTTGTTGCCGGCACTTGTGGTGAACGACGTTGGTATGGGAGAGCCGTTTTTCTGCAAATATCTATGCCCGCAGGGAGTATTGGAGGGCGCAATTCCGCTTTCGATTGTCAATGCGGGCATCCGGGGAGCGCTCGGGAAACTTTTTACCTGGAAGTTTGGAATTCTGCTCACCGTCATTCTGTTGAGTATTTTTATGTATCGGCCATTCTGCAAGTGGCTCTGTCCGCTCGGCGCATTTTATGCGCTGTTGAATAAAGTGTCGCTCCTTGGAATGCAGGTGGATGGCGATAAATGTGTTGCCTGCGGAAAGTGTGCGAAGGCCTGCAAAATGGATGTCGATGTGACAAAGACACCAGATCACAGCGAGTGCATACGCTGCGGCATGTGTGTA
>CALLVJ010000024.1 GCA_938010625.1 uncultured Stomatobaculum sp.
GAAAAACAGTAACACATGTAATAAGCGTAATAATAGACGCCAACGTCAGATCTTCAAAAATATATGTATAAAAGTATGTATTTGCTGCATTCGCGATATTGCTTCCAATCGAATATAACAGTACAGCAAGGAATGTAATGTACACCGGCTTCTGACTGAGAATCTTGAATAATTCTTTTGCAGAATAGCTGTTCTCCATCTGTGGTTTTACACGTTCTTTTACTCCCATGGTTCCTATAATAGAGAAGAAAAAAATCACTGCTGTCATGATCAGAACAAGATTAATATATCCCTGTTTGTTAGAAGCATCTCCAAGAATAAGCGGAGCTGCCACACCGATTACAAGCGCCCCGATCACATATGCAAGCCCTTTGATTGTACTTAAGCTGTTCCTTTCTTTCATATCTTCTGTCATAACCGGCAGAAGACTGTTCAGCGAAATATCCATGACTGGGAACAACACACCAAGCAGAATATACGATACATATGCGATTGCCAGTTTCCCCGATGTTGATAACATAGGTCCAAACCAAAGCAGAAGGAAATTGGCGCTACACAGAATTGTTCCCAGAATCAATGTTGGTCGGAAATGTCCCATCTTTCTGGTCGGAAGATGGTCGATTATAAATCCAACTAATGGATCGTTAATGGCATCTAGAAAGCGTGCGATCAGAAACAGTGTCGCACATGCAGCAGGACTCAAGCCGCATATATTGGTATAAAAAATTAGTAAATATCCGTTGATCAGTGTCATAACCGGAATGTTTCCAAAGTTTGCCATTGCAAATGACAGCTTTTCTCTCATTTTTATCTTATCTTGATTCATATTTTATTCTCACTTTCCCTCTTCTGCACACAGAGAATTCAACTCTACAATCATCTGTTCAATCGCTTCACCCGGAATAACGCTTAAAAATGATTTCAACGGCATCTGGGCTATAATTTCCGGAGTCACAAGCTGTACCTCCCCATCTTCTTTCTTAGGTTCTTCTCCCTGTGATATTCCCTCTAGATACTCCATCATTTTCCCTGCTGTCTTCGGGTGCTTCATCAATTCCCCCATTGTCGTGGTCATATCCACAGTGAACGGCAGCAGCACATTAGTGGTAAATATAAGTTCTGCAGCCTCTCTGATCTCATCGCTGGCATGCCCGATCTGGATCTCATATGTACCTGACGGAGTGTACCAGTCGTGGATCTTTGTCTCGTAGTAAGCAAGATCTCTCGCGCAAAGCTCCATTGTAACAGTCTTCTTCTCACCCGGATTCAGAAATACTTTCGCAAACCCTTTTAGTTCTTTCACTGCTCTTGGCACCGTGCTGTTCTTGCCGCTAACATAAAGCTGAACCACTTCACTTCCTGCCCTCTTCCCTGTATTCTCCACATCAATGCTCACCTTCAGAACATCTCCATCTTTCATTTCCGCAGAAGAGAGCTTCATATTGCTGTAGCTAAATTCCGTATATGACAGCCCATGGCCGAATGCCCAGCGCACCGGTACTTTCTTCGCATCATAGTAACGGTATCCGACAAAGATATCTTCTCCATAGAGAACAGTCCTGCCGTCTCCTGGGAAATTCAGGTAACTCGGATTGTCTTCTAGGCGATATGGGAAAGTCTCTGCCAGACGTCCTCCTGGATTTGCCTCCCCGAATAACAACCGGTCGCTGGCCTCCCCAATACCTTCTCCTCCCAGATACATCTCCAGAATAGCATTTACAGACTCCGCCCATGGAGTTTCTACGGGACTTCCGTTATGAAGAACCACTACCACATTCTTCTGTATCTCAGCCACAGCCTCTATAAGGCGATTCTGACACTTTGGCAGTTCCATGGATGTTCTGTCATATCCTTCCGACTCAAAGCCGTCCGGCAGTCCGGCAAAGATTACAACTGCATCTGCGCCCGCTGCCGCTTCACACGCCTGTTTCAGTTCCTCTTCTGTCATCTCGTCACGCTCTGACGAGAAGCCTTTCACATACTCCACTGCCCTGCCTTTTCTCACCGCAGTTTCCAGAGCTGACACTACGCTGTCCGTATTGATGTGGCTCGATCCCCCTCCCTGGTAGCG
>CALLVJ010000025.1 GCA_938010625.1 uncultured Stomatobaculum sp.
TCTATCATTCCATTTACTTTCCTGTGCAAAATTTTTCAAAAATACGATTGACCACATCATCCTCTACGCTGTCTCCAGTTATACTGCCCAGAGCGCGATAAGCTGCTGTCAAATCAATGGAAAAGAAGTCTTCCGGCATCCTCGCTGCAATCGAAGCCTCCACATTCCGAAGGCTCTCGATTGCCTCTGTCAATGCCTCCTTATGGCGCGCGTTGATCGCGAGCTCTTCACTCTGATTGTCAAACTCTCCGCCAAAGAAGAGCTCTGTCACAGCCTTCTCTAATTCCCTCAATCCATCGCCATGTTGCGCTGAAAAAGAGAGCACCGCTGCAGCTCCATAACTTTGTAATTCCTCTTTTGAAATCTGCTGTGATAAATCAGTCTTATTTAACAGAACAATGGTATGTTGTCGAGCGGCATAGGAGAGCAGCGCTCGCTCCTCCATATTGAGTGGCTTAGAGGCATCTAATACAAGAAGAATCAACTCTGCCGTCTCAGCTGCCTGCTTGGCGCGTGCCACACCAATTTGCTCGATTCTGTCTTCGCTCTCCCGAATTCCAGCTGTATCAGATAGCACGAGAGAAATGTCTCCCAATTTGACCTGTTCAGTTAAAATGTCGCGTGTCGTCCCAGCAATCTCTGTCACAATGGCGGATTCTTCCTGTGTCAACAAATTCATTAGCGAGGACTTTCCTGCATTGGGCAGTCCTAAAATGACAGTCGGAATTCCTTCCCGCCGGAGTTTTCCATTATCAGCTGTCCGCAGCAATTCTTCCAGCGACTGTATGAAGCCCTTGAGCCGATCTGCCAGATTAGCTGAATAGCCAGTTAAATCATAATTTTCCGGATCATCCAGCGCGGCCTCAATCCAAGCAAGCTCGTCCAAAATATTCGTCCGCAGCGCATTGATCTTTTCCGATAACCTGCCATTCAACTGATTCACAGCAGTTCGCAGTGCATAGGCATTTTTAGCCTGAATCAGCTCCATTACAGCTTCCGCCTGGCTCAGATCTATGCGGCCATTCAAAAAGGCGCGTTTTGAAAATTCTCCCGGCTCTGCCATCCTAGCACCGGCTGCCAAAACGGCATTCAGGACAGCCTGCAACAGATACAGACCGCCGTGACAATTAATTTCTACGCTGTCTTCGGCCGTAAAACTATGCGGTGCGCGAAAAACTGTCACCAACACTTCATCCAGGACAGCTCCCTGTCCTCTTACATGCCGGTAATGTATTGTATATCCGGCTGCTTTAGAAACAGGACAGTCCAATATCTTATCAGCAATCAGAAGTGCCTCAGGACCACTGAGTCGCACAATCCCGATACCTCCCTCTCCCAGTGCAGTTGCAATGGCTGCAATGGTATCCCGATTTTCTCGCAAACTTTCCTCCTCTCCATCCAAGAAATGAAAAAGCTGCCAGCATTTTTTCCGCCGACAGCTCTCTACACTTATTTGATTGACTCTTCTTTTTTCTGCCTGTTGCCGTCTTTCTGGATGGTAATGACAACATGGCGCTGCTCACCTTCTCCTTCAGAATGTGTTGTCACATAGCGATCACGCTGCAACGCGGCATGAATAATACGTCTCTCATTCGGCGTCATAGGATCAAGGGCAAGTGACTTACCAGTCTGTTTTACACGGCGCGCAGCGTTCCTGGCAAAACCGCGCAACTTGTTTTCCTGCTTTTCCCGGTACGAACCAATGTCAAGCTTGACACGAAGGAAGGAATCCTGCTGCTTATTGACAACATGACTTAGCAGATATTGCAGTGCGTCAAGAGTCTGTCCGCGCTTGCCAATCAATACTCCCAAGTTCTCGCCGCCTACCCGGAAAATCAATGTTCTCTCTGTATTCCGGCTATCACTCTCAATCTCTGCTCTAATTTTAAGAGTTGAAAATAACTTCTGCAAAAAAGCTGTACCGCTGCATTTTCCCGCCTCCAACGCAGCTGCTGCTTCCGTTGCTGAGTGCGTCTTCTTGTCCTTTATAACTTCTGTTTCTTCAACCTCTGTTTCTTTACCTTTGCTAATTTTCTCAGGCGCTGTCACACTACTTTCTGATTCCGAGATAACTTCCTCTACCCTTTTCTCTTTCACCGGCTCTCTGGAATTCATCTCACAGCTTTTGCATTCCTGCCCCGTCTGCTCTACTTTCAGAATTGCACGGAGCTTCCACGGCTTACTCCCAATAAACCCCAACAGACCTGCACTTCCCTGTTCCAGGACTGAGACTTCCAAGCACTCACTCGTCGTCCCCAGTTCCAGAAGAGCCTCAGTGAGTGCTTCATCATAAGTCTTCCCTGTCACAGTGACTTCAGTTTTCATTGCTATTCTCTCCGCTCGAGATATCGCTACCTTTTCCCCTATTTCTGCGCTTCTGTGCTACCCGCTCATCATACATTGCGACCATATTGGCCTTGGAAGCAAGAGAACCGGGCTTTGCATTCTTCTGATAGTACGCCGTGGAATCCTCGACATGCTTTGCGGTTTCTTCCTGACGACGGCGCTGGCGTTCTTCCTGAATCTTTTCTTCCTCCTCCTGCCGCTTTACTTCGCGAAGGAGCTTATCAGAGCTGCTCTTTACCAATGCCGGATTCTTACCCTCGCGAATAGCCTTTTCGTTCGCCTTTTCCGTATTCTTCCGGACAATCTCATCGACATCCATCTTATCAAGCTGCGCGTTGATGACAAGCTGCTGAATCATACGGCAAAGTCCACTGGCAACCCAGTAGATACCGATACCTGCCGGCAGAGTAAAGCAGAAGAAGAGTGACATGATCGGCATCATTGTATTCATGCTCTGCATCTGCTGTGCCATCATATTGTCCTCATCGACCTTGGCCTTATTGTTCTTTGTGCCTGCGGTCATGAGCTTTGCGGAATACCACTGGACAGCAGCTGAAAGGAACGGAATAAGCCAGGCGAAATTCGGATGATCAATGCCCTGGAAGGGTGGTGTTGCCAGGTTTACCCCCAGAAAATAGTTCATTTTCGCAATCTCTGCTGAGGCTGTGGAAATTGTCGATGCCAGCGCCGGATAAGCCTGTTCGAGACTGCTCCACTGTGCGGGCGTAAATTTATAGAGGAAATCAATAACGTTTTGCACCGTTGCGGCATCCGTGAGCGGCGGCTTTACCTTCGGAGCCAGTTCCATCAGTTTGCTCACAAAATTGCTCTGCTGCATCAACGGCGAAGCAACACTCTCAAAAACTTTATAGACTGATGGCACGTAAGCGGGAATTTTATAAATAACCTGATACAAGCCAAATAGAATCGGCATTTGAATCAGCAGGAAGAGACAACTGCCGCTCATGCTCGTTCCGTACTTCTGATAAACCGCGCGCGTCTCTGCCTGCATGCGTGCCATCGAAGCCTGATCTGTCTTTCCTTTGTACTTCTTTTGTACCGCCTGTAGCTCCGGCTGCATGACACTCATCAGCTTGGAAGACTTCTGCTGGGACACTGTGAGCGGCCACATCAGCAGGTTCGTAATAATTGTAAACAAAATAATGCTGAGGCCGATATTGGTAATGCCGAACTGGCTCGTAAAACGAAACAGCGCGTCCATAATCATGCCCAGGATAAAAGCAACCTGTCCGATAATCGGCACGGATGACTTGGTTAAAAAGATGAGTTCCAAAGCTTGCCTCCTATTACTTTAGTTTTATGGAACCGGGTCATACCCGCCCTTTGAAAAAGGATTACAACGCAAAATACGGAAGAGTGCTAACTTTCCACCCTTCCATGCGCCATATTTTTCGATTGCTTCCAGCGCATATTGCGAACAAGTCGGATAAAACCTGCAATGGCAATACCATTTATAGGGAGAGAGTTCTCTTCGATAGAAACGAATCATGCAGAGAAAAATTTGCTTTAGCACCTTGCCTCCTCTAAAATTCCCTGTGCCCTGCAGAGCTTCAAAAAAGAAGCTTCCAGGCTTTGATAGTTCTGCTTCGCGCCGTCTCTTCGCACAACAAAAATCAAATCACAGGACACAGAGAGCGCATGGCGATGCAAACGAAATATCTCGCGCAAAACCCTTGCCACGCGATGTCGCACAACACTATTTCCAATTTTTTTTGATGCACTGATGCCAATACGAGAATCCCCTGCAGAACGAAAATAGACATAGAGAACCAGATTCCGATCTGCCCTAGTTCTGCCTTTCTCATAAATCTTCCGAAATTCACAACTATCTTTGATCGACGGAAAGCGTCTCATTCCTCTTAATCCTTTGCATTCATGTAATTTCAAGCGCACAGACAAAGCGAAAAAGAAAGGGGTCGTCGTCAGACAACCCCATTGTTCTTCGACGCGAATGCCGATCAAATTTTAAACTGTCAGTCTCGCTCTGCCCTTCGCTCTTCTGGCAGCCAGAACTTTCCTTCCACCCTTCGTCGCCATGCGTGCACGGAATCCATGTACACGAAACTTCTGCGCATTGTGCGGCTGAAATGTCATTGTACCTTTTCTCATTGTCAGAACACCTCCTTACTTCCTAGCATTTTCCCAACCGGCTCTGATCTCTCAGTTCCCACCGGAAGCAGTTTCCGAAGATATCACGCAAACGTGGGAATATTCCTGCTTATTATACGTAACTGCGTCTTTTTCGTCAAGAACTTTCCAGCCCTCAATTTTAGTATATATGTATATAAAATGAGCATTTCCGTATATTACAAAATATTGGGTATACATTTCAACAATTTGTACTACATCTCTGTGGATAACCATGAGATGTTCTTCACGCTTATCCAGATTTTCCACATATTTTTGTTGATAACTTAATGTATACAATGAGCATTCATTAGATTTTAACTTTACATAATGTTATTCACATTTTGTGAGTAACTCGTTGATAACTCTCTTTCTAGACTGAATAATTTCAAACATTTA
>CALLVJ010000026.1 GCA_938010625.1 uncultured Stomatobaculum sp.
TTCTGCCGTGCCACATTTGGCATCGTTGGAAAGTTCTGTTCCGTTCGTTAATTTCTTCGATGGCTTCCGCACCTCTCACGAAATTCAGAAGATTCAGATCTGGGACTATGAGGATCTGAAGGACATGGCGGATTTCGATGCAATTCAGGAGTTCCGCGACAAGGCGCTGAATCCGAATCATGCAGAGGAGAAGGGGCAGGCACAGAACCCGGATGTCTTCTTCCAGATCAACGAGTCCAGAAATCAGTACTATGACAAGCTGCCGGAGATTGTGCAGGACTACATGGACAAGGTCAATGCAAAGCTCGGCACAGATTACAAGCTCTTCAACTACTACGGTGCAGAGGATGCAGAGACTGTCATCGTCGCAATGGGTTCCGTCAATGATACGATTGAGGAGACCATCGACTATCTGACCAAGCAGGGCAAGAAGGTCGGTCTTGTGAAGGTTCGCCTGTATCGTCCGTTCAGCGCGAAGGCACTGGCTGAGGCACTGCCGAAGACTGTGAAGCGCATCGAAGTGCTCGACAGAACGAAGGAGGCTGGCTCCATCGGTGAGCCGCTTTATCTTGATGTGGTCGCTGCACTCCGCGACACTGAGTTTGCAAATGTACCGGTTTTCACGGGTCGCTATGGACTTGGTTCCAAGGACACCACGCCGAAGGATGTCGTCGCTGTGTTCAACAACACCGAGAAGAAGCGCTTTACGATCGGCATTGTGGACGATGTGACCCATCTCTCCCTCGAGACCGGCGCAAATCTCGTCACGACGCCGGAAGGCACGACGAACTGCAAGTTCTGGGGTCTCGGCGCAGACGGTACTGTCGGTGCAAACAAAAACTCGATCAAGATCATCGGCGATAACACCGATATGTATGCACAGGCATACTTCGACTATGACTCGAAGAAGTCCGGCGGTGTCACGATGTCTCATCTCCGCTTCGGTCACAAGCCGATCAAGTCGACCTACCTGATTCATCAGGCAGACTTTGTGGCTTGCCACAATCCGGCTTACATCCGCAAGTACAATATGGTGCAGGAGCTAGTGGACGGCGGTACCTTCCTGCTGAACTGCGCATGGAGCGATGCTGAGCTTGAGGAGCATCTGCCGGGTCAGGTCAAGAAGTACATCTATGACCACAAGATTAACTTCTATACAATTGACGGTGTGAAGATTGGTATCGAGACCGGCATGGGCCCGACCCGTATCAATACGATTCTCCAGTCCGCGTTCTTCAAGCTGACCGGCATCATCCCGGAGGAGAAGGCAATTACCCTCATGAAGGACGCTGCACAGAAGACCTACGGCCGCAAGGGCGAGGATGTCGTCAAGAAGAACTGGAATGCAATCGACGCCGGCGCTTCGGGCGCACACAAGGTCAATATTCCGGATAGCTGGAAGAACGCAGTGGATGAAGGGCTTGACTTTACGCATGCGAGCCACGGTACGGAATCGGTCAAGAAGTTTGTCAATACGATCCAGGCAGCGGTCAACGCGCAGGAGGGCAACAACTTGCCGGTCTCTGCATTCTTGGATTACATGGATGGAACCACGCCGAATGGCACCGCTGCCTACGAGAAGCGCGGTGTTGCAGTCAACGTTCCTGTCTGGAATCCGGACACCTGCGTCCAGTGCACACAGTGCTCTTATGTCTGCCCGCACGCTGCAATCCGCCCGGTTGCTATGACCGAGGAAGAGGCGAAAAATGCACCGGAAGGCATGAAGATGACCGACCTCAAGATGATGCCGGGCTACAAGTTCGCGATCAATGTCTCCGTTCTCGACTGCACGGGCTGCGGCAGCTGCGCAAATGTCTGCCCGGGCAACGTGAAGAACCAGACGCTCGTCATGCAGCCGCTCGCGGACAATGCTGACAAGCAGGCATTCTTCGACTATGCAGTCACATTACCGGAGAAGCAGGAAGTCATCGACAAGTTCAAGATGAGCACAGTGAAGGGCTCTCAGTTCAAGAAGCCGCTTCTTGAGTTCTCGGGCGCTTGCGCAGGCTGCGGCGAGACCCCGTATGCAAAGCTTGTCACCCAGCTCTTTGGCGACAGAATGTACATCTCGAACGCAACCGGCTGCTCCTCAATTTGGGGCAACAGCTCGCCGTCCACGCCGTATACGACGAACGACAAGGGGCAGGGTCCGGCTTGGGACAACTCCCTGTTCGAGGACAATGCTGAGTTCGGTTATGGCATGTTGCTCGCAAACCGCGCGATCCGCGACGGATTGAAGAGCAAGGTCGAAGAGCTGAATGAGACTGCCAGCTCTGATGAGACGAAGAAGGCTTGCCAGGCTTGGCTTGACACCTACACAGTCGGCGCAACAAACGGCGCGGCAACGGATGCGCTGATTGAGGCGCTTAAGAAGGATGGCAGCGAGCTCGCAAAGGAAATTCTCAAGCAGAAGGATTACCTGAACAAGAAGAGCCAGTGGGTCTTCGGCGGCGACGGCTGGGCTTACGATATCGGCTTCGGCGGTGTGGATCACGTTCTCGCTTCCGGCAGGGATATCAACATCTTAGTCTTCGACACCGAGGTATATTCGAACACCGGCGGTCAGTCCTCCAAGTCCACGAAGACCGGTGCGGTTGCACAGTTCGCAGCGGGCGGCAAGGAGACCAAGAAAAAAGATCTCGCAGGCATTGCGATGACCTACGGCTATGTCTATGTCGCGCAGATCAGCATGGGTGCAGATATGAATCAGGCGCTCAAGGCTCTCGCAGAGGCAGAGGCTTATCCGGGTCCGTCCCTGATTATCGCATATTCGCCGTGCATTAACCACGGTATCAAGAAGGGCATGAATAAGGCGATGACGGAGGAGAAGCTCGCAGTTGAGTCCGGTTACTGGAACAACTTCCGCTTCAACCCGGCTGCCGAGAAGAAGTTCACGCTGGATTCCAGGGCGCCGAAGGAAGGCGAGTACAGAGACTTCCTGATGGGAGAGGTGCGTTACAATTCTCTGATGTTGAAGAATCCGGAGAGAGCAGAAAAGCTCTTCACAAAGAATGAGCAGGATGCAATGGCGCGCTACGAGTATTTGAAGAAGCTGGTAGCACTCTACGACGACAGCATGACCGAATAATTTGTGAAACATAAGTTGTATGCGATCCTGTGGAAGGAGGCAGACGGAAGTCTGCCTCCTGTTTTTTGTCTGCAAAAGGCCTGCCTTTGCGCAGGATGAACTTTGCGACTGTCGGCTGTGTAGCGGTCCCGGACAGTGTCTAGGGGTGCTTTCCGGCTTTCTTTCGCGTATAATGGAGTCATAATGGGCACAAGTCTTGTGGTCGCGGATGAGCGCCGCAGCGATAAGACCATCTGTCTCGCGGCGACACCCTCTCTCAAAAGTTTCGGTGTCCCGGGGCGCGCTCGCCTCTTTGAGGTGAAGCAGAGGCTTAAGAAAGTAAATGCAGCGCGGCGCAGTCGCCTGCCGGGCAGAGTGTTTGCGGGCAGTTCTCATTTCGCGTCCGAGCTCGCGGTAAATCCAGCGCTCTCGGCGGACTTTCTGATTGCGAGGCCGCGCATGGCGAACTACATGGCCTGCAGCACCAGGATTTATGCGATTTATATGAAGTATATTGCGCCAGAGGACATTATCGTATATTCGATTGACGAAGTCTTCATGGATGTGACAGTCTATTTGAAGACCTACCGTCTTACGGCAAGGGAACTTGCAGGGAGGATCATTCTGGATGTGCTTGAGAATACCGGTATCACGGCGACGGTGGGCATCGGCAGCAATCTCTATCTCTGCAAGGTCGCAATGGACATCATGGCAAAGCACTGTTCGGCGGATGAAAACGGTGTCCGCATCGCGGTGTTGGACGAACTGAGCTACCGGAAAGAACTCTGGTCGCACTGTCCGCTTACGGACTTCTGGCGCGTCGGGCGAGGCTATGCGCGAAAACTCGGGGCCTACGGCATATATACGATGGGAGATGTAGCGCGCTGTTCCCTGCAGGATGAGGACTTGCTCTACCACCTTTTCGGAAAGAGCGCAGAGCTTTTGATTGATCACGCCTGGGGCTATGAGCCCTGCGGCATGGCAGAGGTGAAGGCCTATCACCCCGCGAGCAGGAGCCTCGGTGAGGGCCAGGTGCTGCAGACAGCCTATGTAGCCGAAAAGGCAAAAATTGTGGCACTTGAGATGGCGGATGCGCTCTCACTTCAACTGGTCGAAAAAGGTCTTGTGACCGACCAGCTCGTGCTGACGGTCGGCTACGACCGCGATAATCTGACCGACCCCGAACGCCGTAAACACTACCGCGGCGATATCGTCACGGACTACTACGGACGGCAGATTCCGAAGCACGCGCACGGGAGCGAGACCTTGCTCCGATACAGTTCTTCGTCGCAGGAAATCATTGCTGCGGTTTCCGCGCTCTTTGATCGCCTTGTGAATCCCGCACTCTTAATCCGGAGACTCTCGCTCACGGCAAACCGTGTTCTCCCGGAACAGGAGGCGGCTGAAACACAAAACGATTGTACGCAGCTTGACCTGTTTACCGATTACGCGGCAGAGGAAGCAAGGAAAGCAGCGGTAGCCACACGGAGAGCGCGGGAGCGAAAACTACAGGAGGCGACGCTCGCTATCAAGAAAAAGTTCGGGGAAAACGCGCTGCTCAAGGGATGCAGTCTCCTGGAGGCGCCTATGTGACGGTAAGCGGACGGCTCAAAAGGGTTACGGACTTTCCGAAGTGTATCTGTTTGACCGACGGAACTGTGATTCCGATAGAGGATATCGTTGCGGTGGAAAGCCCCTGTTTTCGCGAAAATATGGATTGAATACAATGGATTTGGAAATAAAGTATAGACAAAGAGAGTTCTGACCACGGAGGCGCAGAAGTGAGAGTCGTGCTTAAGAATAGAACAGAAGCAGATGTCAGAATCTATTATGAAAAGACGCAACAGCCGGAAATTAAAGTTATGCTGCCTCAAGAAGCGAAAAGTGTTGAAGAGGCGGTCGCCGATTATCGTAAAACACTCCTGCCCGGCAGTATGAGCTGTGGACATACAATCTACGATGACGAATTGTATGTCGGAGATATATGGTGCTACTGTATTGATAAGGGAGAAACGCCGAACGCAATGTTGAGCTTCTGTTTATTCGAAAAAGCATATTGGAACAGGGGAATTACATCGAAAGCTGTTTCCCTGTTTCTGAGAGAAATACATGACAGATATGCAATCGAAACAATAGGTGCGTTTACTTTTTCTGATAATTTTCCGGCGCAAAAAGTTCTTGAAAAAAACGGATTTCAGCTGATGGAAGAGTTCACGGAGGATGGTAGGAAATCAAGGTATTATCAGTTGTGTTTTTGATAAAGCCCGACTATGTGATTTCTATCTTACGGAGGATTTTGAAAAAGATATACGGATTTGGCGGGAGCGGCATGTGGGAAATGATTGCCCCTTGCTGCTGGTTGTGGCGTCAAATTACTTTTACAACATTTGTACGAAATCGATGCCGGAGTGCGCAAATCCTTCGGAGCGCTGAGCGTCACTTATCTTGCTGCTCTCGCTGTTTTGGGGAGTGTTCAAGCTCATCAAGGATAAAAAACGATAAAAGCTCTATTCGTCGCTCGATAAACTGTGCAAGGTAACGGAAGCGGAGGCGTTCGCGGATTCCGAGGGGGGGGGAGGGGCTCGTTAACGCATGCGAGAGAGGCCGGACACATTTTGTTCGGTTTTACATTAAAAATTTTGCATTTCGCTGCGCATAGCGCTTGATTTGTCCATCAGCGGAACTTATAATAAAAGTGACTTTGTCAGAGGTTTTAACACAGGAAATAACACTCCGGATTGGAAATACGGATGTTGTCATAAAAAGTGCAAACGGAATCTGTTTGAACTTTACTTTGATAAGGAACGGGAAAATGAGTGACACGTTTTCGTCTCACGCCATAGGAAAGAACGGTCACGCATTGCGAAACCGTTCTTTTTTTGTCCGGAAAACAGAATTCCAACTCGCTTGCATGATGTGTTGATATGCTTATCTGACAGGAAGTTCGGGAAAGAGGAAATCTTCGGAGGAAGTAAAATGTGGGAGATGCTTTGGCCTTTGCTCTTGATTGTGGGCTCGAACTGTTTTTACAACATTTGCACGAAATCAATGCCGAAGGGCGCAAATACCTTTGGCGCGCTGACCATCACCTATCTGGCCGCGGGGGTGCTCTCGGCGGTGTTATTTGTGGCGAGCGTCAAGCCCTCCGCATATGCCCATGAACTCAGCAAGACGAATTGGACTTCGTATGTCCTAGGACTTTCGATTGTGGGGATCGAGGTCGGGTATGTGTTTCTGTACCGCTCCGGCTGGAAGGTAAATAACGGTGCGCTGACAGCGAGTATGTGTCTTGCCTTGGCGCTGCTTGTGATCAGCTTTCTGGTTTACCGGGAGCACATCAGCGTCAAACAGCTCGCCGGCATTCTGGTCTGCGGACTGGGGCTGCTTTTGATCAACAAGGGGTGAGGAGGAAAGGGCTTCTTGCGCCGATTTCCCGGAATGCGCCGGGCGGTCGGCGCAATTTTTGTATCTTGACATATTCCACAAGTAGAACTATATTGAAAGCGAAGTTATTCCACAAGTGGAATTAAATAAGAGGGGAAAGCCTATGTTAAAGCACGGAATTCTGGGTTTGCTGAGCTACGGGAATATGACAGGCTATCAGATTATGAGCGTATTCCGGGATTCTCTGAGCCATTTCTGGGTCGCACAGACAAGTCAGATCTACCGGGAACTGCAGGGACTCGAAAAGAACGGGTGGATTGCGGCGGTGCATGTGGAGCAGGCGGGAAAACCGGATAAGAATGTCTTATCAATCACCGCGGCGGGAAGAGAAGAGTTGCTCCGCTGGCTTCGGGAGGATACGAGCAGAAGTCTGGTCCGCAATGCGATGCTCATGAAGACCTTTTTCCGCGGTGAATGCGAGTTGGACGAAAACATCGCGTATTTTAAGTCCCTGCCGGAACGGGAGTGTCTCTTTGCGAAAGAGAGCGGGGAAGCGGAGGCGGTCAGCGACCAGTATCGGGATATGCTCAACCTGCCCGAAAAAGCCTTGTTCTGGAAATTTACGATCCGCTTCGGCGTCATGTACGAGGAGATGGTGCGCGCCTGGTGTGAGGAGTGCATACGCGAATTGGAGGGCTTAAAGCATGAAGATTCTGCTGATTAACGGTAGTCCCAAGGGGGCTGCGAGCAATTCGCTCCGTCTCGCGCACAGCTTTGTCGAGGGCATACGCGAACATGAGAGCGAACGGGAGAGGGTGGTCGAGGTCGAAGAGCTGCATCTGAGCGCACTTCGGATTGCGCCCTGCAAGGGCTGCTTTGCCTGCTGGAAGCGGACGCCTGGGAGCTGCTGCATCAAGGACGATATGCAGACCGTGATTGACGGGCTGCTCTCCGCAAATCTGGTCATCTGGAGTTTCCCGCTCTATTACTACAGTGTGCCAGGGCCGCTCAAAAATCTGATTGACCGCCAGCTGCCCATGAGCCTGCCGTTTATGTGCGAGAACAGAGACGGGAACGGGAGCGGCGGTCATCCCTCCCGCTATGACAGAAGTATGGTCAGACATGTGCTGATTTCGACCTGCGGCTTTTATTCGGCAGAGGGCAATTACGACAGTGTGACGCGGATGTTTGACCATGTGCTGGGGCAGAGAAAGTACACGAGTATCTTCTGCGGACAGGGCGAATTGTTCCGTGTGAAAGAGCTTTCCGCGAGAACCGATGCCTATCTCGATACGGTGCGGCAGGCGGGAAAAGAATACGCGAGCGGACGCATGCAAGAGGAGACCGAGGCAAGGCTTAAGGCACTGCTGTATCCGAGAGAGGTCTTTGAAAAGATGGCGGATGCGAGCTGGGGAATTTCGAAAGACAGCGGTGAAAAAGAGGACGAGAGTCTTATCTTTACGCGTCAAATGGCCGCCCTCTACAACAAAGATCGCTACGACGGACGGGAGCGGGTGCTCGAAATTTGTTATACGGATCTCGGAAAAACCTACCAGATCAAACTCGGAAAGGATGGCGCGGAGGTACTGACGGACGAAAGTCTCAGTGCCACCACCCGCATTGACACGCCCTTTTCGGTCTGGCTTGCTCTTTCAAGAGGAGAGATGCGGGGCGATGAGGCGCTCGGCAAACACCTGTATACCGTGAGCGGAGATTTTTCGCTCATGATGAACTGGGACCGGTATTTCGGCACGGAGGAGCAGGCTGAGAATCGCGAGCCCGTCCTAAAGCTTGTGACAGAGAAAAAGCCCCCGCGCATGCAAAACATGCTGCTTGTCTGGATTGCGCTCTGGGTTGCCGTCTCTGTCGAGCCGAGGATAGGAGCTCTCATCACCCTCGGTGTATGTGCATTGTTGCCCCTTATCACGGAGCGCTATGAATTATGCCGCTACGACAGAATCTCGTTTGCGCTGGTGGCGGGGCTTGCCATTTATGCCGCGGTCACGGGAAACGGCCTACAAGCTGTGTGCGCCGGCTATTTGGCTTTCGGGTGTTTGTGGCTCGGCTCCTGTTTTACAAAAGAGCCGCTCTGTGCAGCCTATGTAAAGTACCGCTACGGAAGGGATGCGCTTCAAAATCCGATTTTTGTGAGAACCAATGCGATCATTGCCGCCGCCTGGGGACTTGTCTATGTTCTCATTGCGACCTGGACCTTTTTCTTAAGCGGCAAGGTACCAGTTCTCGCACTCAGCATTCTGAATCAGGCGATGCCGATTCTCATGGGCTTTTTTACGGCCTGGTTTCAAAACTGGTACCCGGCCAGAGTTGCGGCGGGGAACTATGATAGGAATCTATTTCAGCGGAACCGGAAACACAAAGCACTGCGCGGAAAAGCTGATTTCTTTGCTCGACGATTCGGCGCAGTTTTCCAATGCGCCGTTTATGGTGCGTGATTTTATTGACAAAAACCGCTCACTGTGGAACGGAAAAGCGATTTTTATACTCAATACCATGGGACTATTTAGCGGTGACGGAACCGGATGTACCGCGAGAATTCTGAAAAAGCATGGCGCGACC
>CALLVJ010000027.1 GCA_938010625.1 uncultured Stomatobaculum sp.
GCCGCCGCTGCCGCCTGCTCATCGACACGCTTTATAAGGAGCTCGTAGGCCGACTCCCGGTCAATTTCCTCGGCGTACTTGTCGCGGAGCTTGCTCGCCAGAATTGCCGCCTGCTGCGTAATGGCATCCAGAGCGCCAAACTGTGACTGCGGCGGCAGGATGGAGGCAATCTGCACTTCCTCCGGCGCTCCGCTCTCGTCGAGGAAGGAGACCAGCGCCTCTGCGGTTTTCAGTTCCTGCAGCGCTGTCGCCGTGTCAAAGGCAGGATTCTTCCGGAAGGATTCCGCCGCCGCTTTCACCCCCTTCTGCTCGGCAGGCGTATAAGCGCGGAGTGCATGCTGCACCTTGTTGCCGAGCTGCGCCAGAACACCGCCTGGAATATCTGCCGGATTTTGCGTGATAAAGTAGACGCCAACTCCCTTTGAGCGGATCAGCTTTACAACCTGTTCAATCTTGTCAAGCAGCGTTTTGGGCGCGCCATCAAACAGGAGATGTGCCTCGTCGAAGAAGAAAACCATCTTCGGCTTCTCCAGATCTCCCGCCTCCGGGAGTTCAGTGAACAGCTCGTTCAGCATCCAGAGCATGAAAGTCGAGTAAATGGTCGGATCCTGAATCAGGGAGGTCGAATCCAGAATATTTACATAACCCCTGCCGTCCGAATCTACGCGCATCCAGTCAGAAATCTGGAGCGCCGGCTCACCAAAAAACTGGGCGCCGCCCTTGCCCTCCAGGGCGACCAGCGCGCGGAGAATCGCGCCTGTGCTGCTCTTTCCGATGTTGCCGTACTGCTCGCGGTAGGCATCGGCATTTTCCTCCACATAGCGCACCATCGACTTCAAGTCCTTCATGTCGAGAAGCAGAAGTCCCTCTTCGTCCGCAATGCGGAAAATAATCTCGAGCAAATCACTCTGAATCTTGTTGAGCTCCAGAAGGCGCGAAAACAGGAGGGGACCAAACTCTGAGACCGTCGTGCGGAGCGGCAATCCCTTTTTGCCAAAGATATCCCAGAATTCTGTCGGATATGCCCGGTAGCAAAAGCCCGCCTCTGCGAGCCCAAAACGCGCAATGCGCGCCTGCATATCTGCGCTGTCCTCACCTGGCCGGCACATTCCCGCGAGATCCCCCTTCACATCCGCAAGAAATACCGGCACACCGGCATCGCTGAAGGACTCTGCCATCACCTTTAGGGTGACTGTCTTTCCTGTTCCAGTCGCCCCGGCAATCAAGCCGTGCCGGTTTGCCTGTTGTAAGCGCAGGTTGCAGTGCGTCCCACAGCTGCTTCCCACCCAGATTGTCTGCTGATTGTACATAAAATACTCCTCTAAATCCAAATACTTTTGGCGAATTGCTTGTCTTTCACCCATACTAACACAAAGAAATACCCCCGTGCAAGGAGTGAATCCCGCCGGGGGTATTTCGCCTGTTTCTTCTATTAAAATGTAAGCTTGAATGCCGGAGACGCCTCACCATTGACCACATAGTAGGCTGCGCTCTCTTCCGGCTTCACATAGAGCTCCAGTGTTCTGATCTCCGCCGCCGGATTTTCTGCGAGATAAGCTTCCTTGGCGCGCTCTGCGAGCTCCTCTGCTGCGAGCTGTCTGCCCTCAAACTCCACGAAAACCTTCACTGCAGTCTCTCTGCCGCTCAGCGTCTCACCGACCTTCTTTGCGCGGGACTTAACTGTCTTGCCAGCCTTCTCGACGCTCTCCTTGACTTTGCTGCCCTGCTTCTTTGCCTCCTTGCCAAGCTCCTTTGCATCCTCTGCAAAAGATTTCGCCTCACTATTCACTGTTGCTGTCAGGCGCTCTGTAAAAGCCTTCACAGGTTCCTTCAGATTTTCCACGGATCTCTTGAGTTCTTCGACTCTCTCTTCACGCTGCCCTTTTCTGCTTGTCATTTTCATTCCCTCCGTTTTCTGTGCCAAAGCGAACCGGTTGCAAATCTATAAACTTCATAGACTATAGTCTGGATTATAAGATCCTAATTTCGCTTTGTCAAACAGATTGCGCTTTCTCTTTGCCAGAGTTGCAGAGCTGTGCTAAACTGATTCCAATTTATTGAACCCGGAAAGTGAGGATGGCTTCATGCAGATGAAATTGTTACAGGAGCGCATTTTAAAGGACGGTCAGATCGAGGCAGGCAATATCTTAAAGGTCGATTCTTTTTTGAATCATCAGATTGATGTCTCTCTGCTGGAAGAGATTGGCAAGGAATTTCATCGCCAGTTTACGGGGCAACAAATCAGCAAAATTCTAACCATCGAGGCCTCTGGCATTGCCATCGCCTGTATTGCCGCCCGCTATTTTCGAGTCCCGGTCATCTTTGCGAAAAAAACGCGCTCTCTGAATATCGCGGGCGATGTCTACACGGCGCAGGTGGAATCCTTTACGCACAAGAATACCAACGATATCATCGTCTCCAAAAAGTTTCTCTCGCCCGAAGACCGCGTTCTGATTGTCGATGACTTTCTCGCAAACGGCAAGGCCATCCTGGGGCTGGCCAAACTGGTCGAGCAGGCTGGCGCTACACTCGTCGGCGCAGGCGTTGTCATTGAGAAGGGCTTCCAGGACGGCGGCAAGCGCATCCGTGAAGCAGGCATTGACCTCCACTCGCTCGCGATTGTCGATGCCATGGATGTGAATACCGGCATCCGCTTTCGCGAAGAGGCCCTTTAACGCTGGCGGATCAAGTTTGTCGCAAGCTCCAATAGTTCAAGTGCGAGCTCATAGTTCTCTCCCATCAAATCATAGACGGCATCTTCGGTCAGAACCTCAGCACTCGAGAGCGCTGTGAGCTCTCCCCGGTCAAAGCGCCGATTATCCTCGGCATAGTGACGGCTGTAATAATATTTGACCAGTCTCTGGTAGTCTCGCTGCGAACTCTCAAAGGGTCGCAGCGCTTTTTGCATTGCGGCAAGTTCTGCCCTCTGCGAAGCGAGAAGCTTCTCCATCTCGGCGACGCGTTCTGCGGCAAGTTCCTGTCTGCTCTTCTTCTCCACAATTCTTTCCTCCAGATTTCTGTTATTTTCTAATGGTTAATCGAAACTCTCCTATTCTCTTTCGAGCAACAGCACTGCCTCGACACCCGGTGTCCGCGGAAACATGTCGATGCCCGCTGCCCGGATCGTGTGATAGCCGCCCTCCCGCAAAATTTCGAGATCCGTGAGCAGGCTAGAGGGCTTGCAGGAGACATAGATAATGCGCGGCACTCCATAGCGGATCAGCTTCCTCAGCGCCTTCGGATTCACGCCCTCGCGCGGCGGATCCAGAATGATGATATCCGGCTTCTCCGCAATCTCATCCAAGACCTTTAGCACATCACCCGCGATGAAGCGGCAGTTCTGCACGCCATTCCGCGCTGCATTTTCCCGTGCGACAAGCACCGCTTCCTCAATCAGCTCCACGCCGACGGTGCGCTCCGCATGTTTTGCCACGAGCTGCGCAATGGTGCCGGTACCGGAATAGAGGTCAAAGACCACTTTGCCGCCGGTCTCGCCGACATACTGCCCTACCTTTTCATAGAGCAGCTCCGCGCCGTCCGCATTGTTCTGAAAAAAAGAAAATGGCGTGATCACAAAGCGAAGTCCTGATAGTTCTTCCTCAAACTGCGCCTCGCCAAACAACACTTCCGTCCGCTCGTCCTTGATCGCATCGGCGACCGAATCGGTCACGGTATGAAGCACGCCCTTTACCGTTGCGGCAAAGGGGAGCGCGCAGATCAGCTGCTGCCAGGCAACGAGCAGTTCATGCGCTTCTTCTGCCGGAAGCTGCGAACTTGTGACCAAGTCGATGAGCAGTTCTTTCCGGTGTGTACCCCGCCGGACGAGCAGATAGCGGAGATACCCCTCGTGGCTCATCTTGTGATAATAGGGAATATTCCTCTCCCGGAAAAAGCGCAGCGTCTCCCGAAGAGCGAGATTAAAGTCTTCGTGCACCAGCTCGCACTGATCCGTCTCAACAATATCATAGTGACTGCCCCGCTTGTGCATGCCAAGACAAAGCGGCCCGTCCCGACAGGCATCTCCGAACGAATACTCCATCTTCATGCGGTAGCCCTCTGCAAGCGGGCTCGCCGTGAGTCCTTCCCAGAGAAAGTCCTCCCGCACGGCCTCCCGGAGAAGGCGCTCTAACAGCTCTCTTTTCAGCGCAAGTTCCTCTCCATAGGGCAGCGTCTGGTAGAGACAACCGCCGCAGCTATCCACTGCCGGACAGCGGCTCTTCCGCGTCTCACATGCTCCTGGCTGCAGGATCTCGAGAACCCTTCCCTCCGCCATTCCCCTCCGCACCTTTGTCACGCGGTACAGCACTTCTCGCCCCGGCACAGCGTGCTTCACCAAAACCTTTCCATCCTCCCGCACCACATAGCCGCGATCCGGAAAGCGGTATTCCGAAATGACGCCGCGCGCCTCCTCTCCCTTTTTCATGACCGTTGATCCTCTCTTCCAAAAAGAGGGCGCGTCTTTGCGGCGCACCCTCTCTTAAACTCATCTCTCTGGTTGTATGCTCATTCTTTGTCTTCCGACTTGGCATTCTTCTCTTCCGCTCCGTCCTCGTCGCCAAATGCAATCAACTCGTCGTCGTCGTTGAAGTCGTCATCGAAATCATCATCAAACGCATCCTCTGCTGGTGTCACAAAGCGATAAACGGCATAGGCAATGCCTGCAACTGCTGCGACAATGCCGAGGATTGCGAGCGCAATGACAATCGCATCGCGCGTCTTGTTTGTCTCCTCTTTCTTCTTCATGGAATTCACAAGCTCATCCAGTTTCATCAATGCGCTGAAATTGTCCATACTCTCCCTCCCAGGTTCTTTGCGCCACTTGGCAACTTATAGGATTAACAGATTTACTATAGCATAAAGCCTTTTTGTTGACAAGCAGCGCCGGGCTCTCTAAAATGAGCTTGCTGTGCATTTTTTACAAATTTTCACGTCGGAGGTTTTCTGAATGGCGTCAAAAGTTGAGAGAAGCAGTTTTTCCTCACGCCTTGGCTTCGTGCTGTCTGCGGCAGGTTCTGCTGTGGGACTGGGGAATATCTGGCGCTTCCCGTATCTCGCTGCAAAATACGGCGGCGGTATCTTTTTGCTGGTCTACCTGCTTCTGGTGCTGAGCTTCGGCTATACCATGATTGTCGCCGAGAGCGCCCTGGGACGCCACACCAAAAAGAGCCCGGTCGGCGCTTTCTCGCACTATGGCAGAGACTGGATGTTCCGCTTCGGCGGCTGGATCAATGCGATCATTCCAATTCTGATTGTCCCCTACTACTCGGTCATCGGCGGCTGGGTGTCCAAATATCTCTATGCCTACTGCCGCGGAGAAGTCGCAGCGCTTGCCGGTGACAGCTACTTTGAAACTTTTATCACGAATGGCAGAAAAACAGAGTTCTGGTTTTTTCTTTTCAGCGCCGCTACCATGCTGATCATCTATATGGGCGTCCAGAATGGCATTGAGCGCGTCTCCAGAATCATGATGCCGATTCTAATTGTGCTCGCCGTCATCATTGCCGTCTATGCAGTCACACGCCCGGGCGCACTGCAGGGCGTCTCCTACTTTCTGGTGCCGAACTTCCATCACTTCTCCTGGATGACAGTCGTCGCCGCAATGGGGCAGATGTTCTACTCGCTCTCGATTGCAATGGGCATTCTGATGACCTTTGGCTCTTATATGAAAGATGATGTCTCGATTGAAGAGGCGACACGACATGTGGAACTCTTCGACACTGCGATTGCCATTCTCGCAGGTCTCATGATTATTCCGGCTGTCTTTGCCTTTTCAGGCGGCAATCCGGATGTCCTGAAAGCCGGTCCCTCGCTCATGTTTATCACAATGCCAAAAATTTTCGCGAGCATGGGCTTAGGTCAGCCAGTCGGTC
>CALLVJ010000028.1 GCA_938010625.1 uncultured Stomatobaculum sp.
GATGCGGAGCATGCGCTCGATCCCCGCTATGCGAAGGAGATCGGCGTGGACATCGACAATCTCTATATCTCGCAGCCGGATTCCGGCGAGCAGGCGCTGGAGATCGTTGAGGCGCTGGTGCGGAGCGGCGCGGTGGATATTATTATTGTGGACTCAGTCGCAGCACTCGTGCCGAAGGCTGAGATTGAGGGAGATATGGGCGATCTCCATGTGGGGCTCCAAGCGCGGCTCATGAGCCAGGCGCTCCGCAAGCTCACAAGTATTGTGAGCAATACCAACAGCACAGTGGTTTTTATTAACCAGTTGCGCGAAAAAATCGGCGTGATGTTCGGAAGTCCCGAGACCACGACCGGCGGAAGAGCGCTCAAGTTCTACGCCTCAGTGCGCCTTGATGTTCGGAAAATCGACGTCTTGAAGCAGGGGGGCGAGATTGTGGGAACGCGCGTCCGCGTCAAGGTGGTCAAAAATAAGATTGCGCCGCCGTTTAAGGAGATTGAGTTCGACATCATGTTTGGCAAGGGAATTTCGAAAGAGGGAGATATCCTGGATCTTGCGGTCAAGGAGAATATTGTCGAGAAGAGCGGTGCCTGGTTCTCCTATGGGGGAAATAAGATTGGCCAGGGCAGAGAGAATGCGAAGAGCTTTCTGCACGAGCATCCGGCAATTGCCGTAGAGATTGAGAACCGTGTCCGCGAGGCGCATGGTTTGCCACCGGTTGAGACGGAAACGCTGTCGGAAGGCGCTGAACTGACGCTGCCGCTGATGGAACAGCGGGATGCAGAATGATTATCACGGAAATTCTGCCGCTCGGCGCGAAAAAGAGCAAAGTCCTCACCGACGAGGACTTTGCTTTTTCGCTTTACCGGGGAGAGATTAAAAAGATGGCGCTCAAAGTCGGACAGGAACTCACAGCGGACTTTTTGCAGACGGAACTTTACCCAGTATTGCTCCGCCGCAGCCGAGAGCGGCTCCTGTATCTCTTAAAGCAGCGTGACTATACGGAGGCAGAGCTCCGGAAAAAGTTCCGGGAGGGGGATTATCCGGACGAAATTGCAGAGCTCGCGCTTGACTACGGGAGAAAATTCCACTATGTCGATGACCGCCGTGTCGCAGAGAGCTATATCCGGCTTCACAGTGGAGAGAAAAGTGTCCGTTACTTGAAAACAGCGCTTTTCAAACGCGGCCTTGCAAGGGAGTTGGTTGAGGAGCTGCTCGCCGAAGAAGCACCGGATGAGGCGGCACAGATTTGCCGCGAGCTCAGGCGTCGCCGCTATACAGAGGGACTTGAGACAAAAGAGAGACAGAAAATTTTTGCGGCTCTGCTCCGAAAGGGATATTCGTATGGCGCAATTCGCGATGCTGTGCGCACTTTTACTTGCGGTGATTTTTAAGATTTGCTAATATAGTCTTATTGCCACGAAGTGAAAGCGCAATATAAGGAAATAAATTGTACCATGAAAATTGAATAAGGAGGTGCTCTGTGTCACAAATCATCATTGCAGTTGTTATTACGGCGGTGATTGTGGCTTTTTTGAGCTGGAATCTTGCGATTGAACACCGAAAGAAAGACTATGAGAGCAAGATTGGCAGCGCGGAAGTAAAATCCCGTGAAATCATCGAAGAAGCCCTGAAAACCGCGGAGACAAAGAAGCGCGAGGCGATGCTGGAAGCCAAAGAAGAAGCGCTCCGGACGAAGAACGAACTGGAGCGGGAGACCAAAGAGCGGCGCGCGGAGTTGCAGCACTATGAGAATCGTGTTCTCAGCAAGGAAGAGAATCTTGACAAGAAGCAGGCTTTGCTGGAAAAGCGGGAACAAACCTTGCAGCAGAAGGAAGAGAATCTTGTGACGAGAAGCCGCGAGGTGGATTCTCTCTATGACAGAGGAATGGAGGAACTGGAGCGCATTGCCGGGCTCTCCGTGGATCAGGCGAAGGAATTTCTGCTTCACTCCGTCGAGGAAGACGTGAAGCATGACAAGGCGCGGCTCATCCGCGATCTCGAGAACAGCGCGAGGGAAGAGGCCGATAAGAAGGCGAAGGAGTATGTCGTGAGCGCAATTCAGCGCTGTGCAGCTGACAGCGTCGCCGAATCTACGGTCTCGGTGGTGCAGCTCCCGAGCGACGAGATGAAGGGACGCATCATTGGCCGCGAGGGCAGAAATATTCGCACTCTCGAGCAGCTGACCGGTGTCGAATTGATTGTTGACGATACGCCGGAAGCTGTGGTGCTCTCGGGTTTTGATCCGGTGCGCCGCGAGATTGCAAAAGTTGCGCTCGAGAAGTTGATCAACGACGGCCGCATTCACCCAGCGCGCATTGAAGAGATGGTCGAGAAGGCACAGCGCGAGGTAGATGCCCGGATGCGCGAGGCAGGCGAGGCGGCCGTGCTGGAAGTCGGCGTCCACGGCATTCACTCGGAGCTCGTAAAGCTTCTGGGACGCATGCGCTACCGCACAAGTTACGGACAGAACGCCCTGCGACATTCGATTGAGGTCGCGGAGTTGTCGGGCATTCTGGCGGCAGAGGTCGGCGTCGATGTGCGCATGGCGAAGCGAGCAGGTCTTCTGCACGATATCGGAAAGGCAGTAGATCACGAGATTGAAGGTTCGCATGTGCAACTCGGTGCGGAGCTGTGCCGGAAGTATAAGGAAAACCAGATTGTCATCAATACAGTAGAGTCACACCATGGCGATGTGGAGCCGGAGAGTTTAATTGCCTGTATTGTCCAGGCAGCGGACACCATCTCAGCAGCGCGCCCGGGCGCGCGCCGTGAGACGATTGAGACCTACACGAACCGTCTTGCGCAGCTCGAGGAGATCACGAATTCCTTTGACGGCGTCGAGAAGTCCTTTGCCGTGCAGGCGGGCAGAGAGGTTCGCATCATGGTTGTTCCGGAAAAAGTTTCGGATGACGACATGGTCATTCTGGCGCACAATGTCGCAAAGCGCATTGAGCAGGAAATGCAATACCCCGGTCAGATTCGAGTCAATGTGATCCGAGAATCGCGCGTTCAGGACACGGCGAAATAAAATTGCGGGAGATCCCCGCACCCAAGTTTTTACGGGTGCGGGGGTCTTT
>CALLVJ010000029.1 GCA_938010625.1 uncultured Stomatobaculum sp.
TCAAAGCGGCTGCGGCTGCCGGCGTGCTCGGCGCGGGCGGCGCAGCGCTCTAGCGCTGCGTCGCCGTGTGGCTCTTCCGTGAAACTGGACAAAAGTGTCTTTGCGAAAACCTCATTTGATGCCTTGCATCTGCCTTTATACTTCCTCTCCTGCTGTATTTTGCCGGGTTATTCTGGTAGTTCTCTGTATCTCAGTCGTCATCGTCCTCGTGGTAAGCATCGTCCTCGTCCTGCATCGCGGAGAGGTCGTCTTCTGCCGCCCAAATACAATCTTCCAGATAATGTTGATACCTCCGCTGTGCCTCCAGCGCCCGCGCGCAGAACTGCTCTGTCTTCTGCTGCATCTGCGCCCGCAGGCTTTCTTCAACCTGATATGCTTTGCTATCCTGTTCACATCCCTCATGGCCGCGCTCTGCGAGTGTGCGGATGCGCTGTCCCAGCCTCTCGTTGTCCTGAAGAGCTCTGTGCAGCGTCCTCAAATCCCGCTCACAGTCACAAATATCGCTACAGCGACAACTCATGTCGTCTTTCCTCCTCTCTGAATCATTGTGCCGATGGCCTGGTCAAAAGCCGCTGCGGTACTGTTTACTTCGTCGAGCTGCGCGAGCAGAGATTCAAAAATATCTGAGAGCTGCGCAGCCTGCGCGGCCGAGCGCTCTGCAGCCCCCTGGTAGGCGCGCTGCATTTCCCCGGAGAACATCTGCGAGAGGTCTTCATCAACCGCCTGAAAACCATCCCAGATTTCCCGTAATTCTTCTCCGAGCAGCCCCCACTGCGCGTGCAGCAGTTGCAGTGCCTCATGCCGTATCTGTATTTTCATGGCGCTCCTCTCTCAGCTTTCCGCTGCAATAAAGTCTTCACAGAAGGCCTCAGTCTCACTTTGCAAGCACTTGCCAGCCTCCAGAGCAGCTTCGCCTAGCATGGTCTGTTTTTCATCCAGTGTAGCCTGCATGCCATCCAGTGCTTGCTCCCACAAACGAAAAAGTCGCACAAACCCATCTCTTCCCTTACCGCTCCAGATTGTCTGATCCATTCCGCGCTCCAGCGCCCGGATATCCTGCGCCGCGCGTGCAAGGCGACGCTGCAGGGCATGATTCTTTTCCCGCGCCGCAGCAAGGCGCTGTAAATTCACATATACATCCATACTTCCTCCTCTTATGACATCAAATTGACAAAAATGGTTCCTTCTCGGAATCCCTGCGTCTTTTTCGGCCAAAATTCTAGATACAAATTGATATGTTCGTTGCTGGCCTTCCACAGTTCAGTTTGCTCTGTCGATTCCTGTGTGACCATGGGACCGCCATTTCCCGAGCGAAACGAAACCATCAGAACACGCGTGTTTCGAAGCTCTTTATATTTGGATTTTGCAAGCGCACTCTGTATTGTTGTCAGTGCAGCCTGTTCGATGGGATTTAACTGATTTTTTCGGAGTTCTGCCTTCCGCGCGATATGCTCCACAGTCCATCCGGTGTTGACGCCGAGTTTTTTCAGTGGCAATTTCAGAATCTGGTTATAGATCACATCCTGTACCTGCTGTTTACCTGGATCCGCATAGGGTTTGCTCCGCAGTGCCCAGAGATCCGGCATATCGTCGCCATTCCTCCACTCGGCATAGAGTTTTTCTCCCTGCCTTGGATTCATGCTCACAATGCCCTGACAAATGCAGTTTCCGTCATATCTCCCCTGTCGCAATACGTCTGCCATGTCTACCGCGGCAAACTGCTCTTCGTCGACATAATATATCAGAAGATTCATGCCCCAGTTCTGTTCCACGAGGCGTCTGGCGAGCTTCTGCATATCCTGCTTTTGGGTCTTCTCACCGCCCTGGATCAGCGCAACAATCTCTTGTTCGTCGATTCGCTGCATGTACTGTTCAAAGTTCGTATCTCCGTCAATTTTTTCATCGGTCCAAAAGTAGGCGAGCGGCTCAGCAATCAGCTTCACATGTTCTGCGCCATAGACCTCCGCAAACAGTTCCCGATACGCTTCCTGCACCTGCTCCCGGTAGACAAAGGACATATAATTGTCTTTTTCCAGCATCTCCTCTCCGGCATAGTAATAGTAAGCGTTAATCAGCTGATTGGTTCCGACATATTTAACCGTCTGACAGGTCGCCGCGAGCGCCGCATATGGCCTCGGCAGAGCTGTATATTCTGCATCATAGCATTTCGTCAGCGTATCGCCGTACTTCCGGTACTTCTGGGACAGATACGCCGCGCTTTGATCACCCATCGCCCGGACGTGCTCCATTTCCTCCTTATTCTTGTCCGCCTCCATCTCCCGGCTTGCGGCAACTGCGAGCACATTTTTCTCAGCCTCTCCGCTCTGTTTCTGCTCTCTCTCCACAGAAACTTTGCTGTTTTCTCGGATCTCCTGTGTCGTGCCCGTATCCTTGGACTGCTTCGCCGCACTGCAGCCCCCAGCAGTGCACAAAAACAGCGCCGCCATAGTCACAGCGACGCCTCTTCTCCACCCTTGCGCGCAGTTCTGTCTCATATCTGCCTCTCCTTTTGAAAGTGTCACTTTTTGACACAGTATCTTTCCCATTTTGCTCGTGCAACGCAATAACTCTTCTATTTATCTACTGATAATCAGCTATATTCCTTTACTTTTCTCTCTGCTTTATGTTCAATATTCTATAATATTTATTTACTTTAGTCAAGCTATTCTCTTCTTCTGTAAAGCACTCAAGTTGACATTTCAGACGACGTCTCCAATCTCTGCCTTCTGACAGATGCCAATTACACTGTGGAAGGCAATGATTTGTGGCATAAAATAACCGCGCGGAGAGTTTATTGTTCTCATCCAACGCGGTGATCAAAGTATTATGCGGAAATTTT
>CALLVJ010000030.1 GCA_938010625.1 uncultured Stomatobaculum sp.
CTCTCTGTTTCCTGTGCCATAGTTTTACCCCTCTGTATCCCAATCCGCTCTGCGGACAGCTTCCACAAACAATCTCATCTTCCCCGGGTCTTTCTGCCCGTCTGTCTCAAGCGCCGAGCTCACATCGACCCCGACGGGATGCAGGCGCCGGATCGCCTCTCCCACATTGGCCGCGTCAAGCCCGCCCGCTAAAAGATAGAAACGGGAAAAGTCCCTGAGCCACTCCCAGGCAAAAGTCTTGCCGCTCCCCTTGCCGCTGTCGAGAAGCAGAAGATCAGCCCGGCTCTCCTTGGCCCGCGCCAACACTTCGCTCCCCGTGATCTGAAAAGCTCGCCACACAGGCTTTTCGGTCAAGATACGCACCCGCTCCAGGTTTTGCTCGCTCTCTTCGCCGTGCAACTGAATACAATTCAGCGACACCCGCGCCGCAATCTCCGCAATTTCCTCCGGGCGCTGATCCACAAAAACGCCGACCGCCCGTATCCGGGAATCGAGTGCGCCCCGCAACTCTCGCGCGGTCTCCGACGTAACAGCCCGTCTTGCGCCCGCCGCGAACACAAAGCCAATATAATCCGGGAGAAGTTCATTCACCGCGAGAATATCAGCCTTCTGCATCATCCCGCAGAGCTTGATCTTTGTCATTGCCATCTCAGGCCTCCTCATAGCCCTTCCGGAGTGCCTGCAGCAGTTCCGTCTTGTTCTCCGCGCGCATCAGCGCCTCGCCGACCAGAATGCCGTCCACCCCAGCTGCCCGCAGCGCCCGCGTGTCGGAGGGCGCCTGTATCCCGCTCTCTGCGATAAAAATACAGTTATCTGGTGCCGCCGCGCGGAGGCGCAGACTGTTTTCCATATTGACCGAAAAGGACTTTAAGTCGCGATTGTTGACGCCGATCAGACGCGCACCAGCTTCCGCCGCCATTCCGATTTCTTCCTCATCGTGTACTTCGACGAGCGCCGAGAGCCCGAGTTCCTCTGTGATGCCAAGATATTCCTGCAATTCTGTGGATTCCAGCATCGCACAAATCAGGAGCACTGCCGAAGCGCCGAGCAGCTTCGCCTCATAGATCAGATATGGGTCCACCGTAAAATCCTTGCGAATACAGGGCAGGGAAACCGCTGTCGCGATCTCCCGGAGATACGCATCGCTCCCGAGAAACCATTTCGGCTCGGTCAGCACCGAGATACAGGACGCCCCGGCCGCCTCATAGGCCTTTGCGATTTCGAGATAGGGAAAGTGCTCGGCAATCACGCCCTTCGAGGGCGAAGCCTTCTTGACCTCGGCGATCACCGATAGCCCTGGGGCGCGAAGCGCCGCCTCAAAGGGAAAGCCAGTGAGCGGCGCTCTCTCCGAAAGCTGCCCTTTCAGTTCCGCGAGCGGCAGCTTTCTCTAGCAGCGCCCGGATTTCGCGCTTTGGATGCACCGTATGGCTCTTCTCGCCGCCAATCTGCAGTTCCCCGTCGAGACAGCAGATGGTAAGTCCCGGGTCAAAGCCGAGAAAGCTGTAGCGCCCCCAGCGCTCCTTATCCTCTGCCGACTCAAAGAGAAAGCAGTGAGAGCTTCGCCCGCGCAGACTTCGCAGCACCTCGACCGGCGTTCTCAGATCAGCATAGAGCTCTGT
>CALLVJ010000031.1 GCA_938010625.1 uncultured Stomatobaculum sp.
AAAGGGACAAGACTATTCCAATCTGTTAAAGAACCGCAGAGAGCGGCAGGAGGTGGCTTTTCAGCTGCTCTCAGAAACCGTGCGGGAACATCTGGATTTGCGGAAACTGTACCGCATCATGGGAGTGGAGAGATGAGCATAGAATTCTGGAAACCTGAGGAAATTGAGAGGGAGAGCTTCCGGCGCATCACCGAGGAACTCGGCGACAGGACTTTTCCGGTCGGCATTGACCTCGTTGTGAAGCGGGTCATCCATACGACGGCAGACTTTTCCTTTGCGGATACCCTGCTCTTTTCGGAAGATGTCGTGGAAAAGGGGAAGGAAGCCATACGGCGGGGCGCCTGTGTCGTGACCGATACCAATATGGCGCTCGCTGGCATCAACAAGAGGCGGCTTGCAAAATTTGGCGCTGCGGCGCGTTGCTTTATGGCAGAGGCAGATGTCGTCGCCGAGGCGCGGGAGAGGGGCGTAACACGCGCTGCGATCTCAATGGAGCGCGCCGCAGCACTCGTGGCGGCGAGACCGCTGATACTCGCAGTCGGCAATGCGCCGACTGCGCTCATCAAAATTAAAGAGCTCGTGGACGCGGGGATGATGGAGCCTGCGCTGCTGATCGGCGTGCCGGTCGGCTTTGTCAATGTGGTTGAGGCGAAGGAGCTTTTTGTCGGAAGCAGTATTCCGCACATCATTGCGCGCGGACAGAAGGGGGGCTCAACTGTCGCCGCCGCGATTGTGAATGCGATACTCTATCAGATTTGAATCATGATGGCCACGTGCAGAGAAAATTAGGATACGCCATATAATAGCTGGCATTGAAAGGTTCTGATTTTGGGCGACGGAAATGAAATAGTCTGGAGGGGGAAGTAGTATGAAGCGTCCATTTTCATTTTTAGATTCGGGCTACTTGTTGCATCAGTTCGCAGGCTGGCAGGACGAGATAAATGACCTCGCAGTGAGAAGTGATTCGTTGCGGGGAGCAATCAGAGAGGCGGCAGAGCATTGCATTGCGGTGGAGGTGATGGCCGTACTGCGGGAGATCCCAGTGGAAGAGGTGAATCGGGATCGGCACGGAATACGGATAAAAGTGATGGATCTGCTTGCAGAGAAGCAAGAAATAGATCGTATCAATCAGGAGCGTGAGGCACAGCCGCTAAGACAGACTTCATGAAAAGCGCCCTCCGAAGTGTATCTTCGGGGGGCGCTTTTCATTGTCTGATTGTCACAGCAGTTCAACTGTTCTCCGCGCGTTCCGCTGCCTTTTGTGCGAGGAGTTTTGCGTCTGCTTTCTCAACGGTCTCCTGGTGGCGTGTCGCGAGCGCCTGCAGGTCCCCGCGGAGGCGCGCCTTGATCACGCGGATGATGAGCTCCTCGGATTCGTGGATGCCATAGCTCGCGGAGTTGATGCAGAGGTCATAGTGGACGGCAGAGCCCCACTTGAAGCCTGTATAGCGGTGATAAAAGTGCTCGTGCGCTTTGTCCTCGCGCTTCACAAGTTTTGCGGCTTCCTTGAAGCTCAGCTCGTGCATCTCCATGAGACGTTTCACGCGGCTCTCAAACGGCGCTGTGATGAAAATAGAGATGTGGGGGATGCCGGCATCCCCCACATCTCTATTTTCATC
>CALLVJ010000032.1 GCA_938010625.1 uncultured Stomatobaculum sp.
CTGCTTTGACTCGCGCTGCGGGGGTTTTTACAACTTCTATTTCCTGTCCTATACCGTTCAATCTTCCAGAAAATGCACGCTGCCGGTCTCAATATCATAGACCGCCGGCATGACGACCAGCTTCTGCTCGGGACAGTATTCGAGAAGCCGCGCCGCGAGAGCAGCTGCCTCGGCTCTCGCATTCAGTTCGACCGCACGCGCATAGTTGGTCTCCCACCCGATGCCAGCGTGGATCCGCTGCCCCATGTGCGCGAGCGCACCCGAGAGCGTCCCACCGTCAAGTGTTGCCTTCACGCCGCCGCACAGGCTGTGACCCAGCACCACAAACAACTTTGCGCCGAGATCCTGCGCCGCATACTGCGCGGAGGCGAGGATTGAAGTGCCAAGCACATTGCCCGCCGCGCGCGTCACAAAGAGCTCGCCGAGTCCCGCGGAGAAAATAAACTCCGGTACCACGCGCGAGTCCGAACAGGTGAGCAAAAAGGCATAGGGGTGCTGCCCCTCGCTTGCGAGGCGCTCCCGGCGCACTCTGCCGCACGGCAGTGCCTGTGCCTCTCCGGACACAAAGCGCGCATTGCCCGCCTTTAACTTTTCCAATGCCTCGGCAGCCTCCGGACAGCGCGCAAAAGCTTCTCTCAAATTCTGATTCATCGAATTCCTCAAACCTCCCAACTCTTCTCAAAGCGCTCCGGCGAACAATAGAGCTCTCTCAGTTTTGCAGTTCCGCTGCCCCAGTCCGGCAGCTGAAAATGCGGCTTGTCTACAATCGACTTCCAGTCGCCTCCCCACTCGAGACCGAGCGCCTTGCCCATCGCGCCGACTTTTTCAAAAAAACGGTCGCTGTCGTCATAGGGTGGCTTCCCGTCTTCCCGGCAGAAATCAAAAGCAGTACCCCACTGGTGATGCGAAGAATACGAAGAGCCGCGCGCATTCGTCACAATATTGCCGGGCTTCGTTCTGCCGAGCGCATACAGTGCGTCCTGTTCTTCTGCTGTCCGGATCTCCTGCGTGATGCGGATCGGAAGCCCTCGCGCCGCACACTGCGCGATCAGTTTTTTCTGCAGGCGCTTTAAGCGCGGATGCAGCCGCGTCACATTGTGACCGCCCGACACAGACTGCGCCTTGAGACACGCGCCATTCTGATCCGCATGATAACGCTCCCCATTCCAGAACACAACTTCCGAGACCGCCATGCTGCCATCTGCTTTGCAATAATAGCTCTTGCCCTTATAGGAGCACATCTCTCTGCGCGCCATCTCGCCATTGCTGCGGAGAAAATACCATTTTCCCCTGTCTTTGACCCACTCACAGACCGCCATGCTGCCGTCTTCATGGAAAAAATACCACTTTCCAAGCAGCTGTTGCCAACCTGTCAGCATAAAGCCGTATTCATTTTTCGGCTCTCCAGCCCTGCAGTCGGCTTCCTGTTTGAGATAATACCAGCGATCCTTCTCTTTCTGCCAGCCGAGCAGCATATTGCCGCCGTCGCCAAAAAGATACCACTTCCCGCTGATCTGCTTCCAGCCTGTAACCAGCGCGCCATTCTCGCGGTACTGCCAGATAGTATTTCTTTTTTCCCAGCGTCCCATACGTTTCACTCTACACCGCGCGCGCGGAGCGCCTCAATCACTTCGTCGTAGTATGGCGTTGGGACGCCATATGCTGCGCCGAGATGCTGCACCTGGTAAATGAGGCCGTCGACTTCGGACTTTTTTCCAGCGGCGACATCCTTCTGAAACGAAGTCGTCATCTCGGGCGCGAGACCATCTACCACCTGCAAACTGTCAGCTGCGCTGTAACCATCCATCGCAATGCCCATTTTCGCAGCAATCGCGAGCACCTCGCGCACGAGACCGCGGTAAAAATTCCGGTACTCACCCTCGCGCTGCAAATGCGCTGCCGTGATGTAGAAATACGTCCCAACTGCCCCGTGCGGTGACAGATAGGCAAACTTTTTCATGCAGTCGCGGCGGATGTTATCACTCAGCACAGTCTCGACACCCGCTTGCGTGAGGTCTGCCCTCACTTCTTCGAGCACCGGGCGCGCTTCCTCCGGCTTCCGAACGCCGTAGACCACGCGCATCAGCTTGCCGAGCTGCCGGATTCTGCCCGGCTCTTCGACATTTCCCATCACGTAAATGCAGCCGTCCGTGACCAGCGGCTTTTTGACCTTCCGCTGCAGCAGTTCTCCTGTCCCGAAGACATTGCAGAGCGGGATAATCACGGTTTTCTCCGCTGCAACGCGCTCCAAAAACGGCACAACGCTGTCAATCGAATAGGACTTTAACGCGAGGAAGATGACATCCGGCGTCTCGCTGTAACTCGCCTCATCAAACGCAGCGACCGGTGAAAATGTCTCCTCGCCGCTGTCTTTTACCAGCGTGAGCCCCTTCTTTTTGAGCGTTTCCAAGGTCTTGCCGTGCGCCAGAAAGCTCACCGAAAGTCCCGCGCGAAGCAGATACGCGCCGAGTGTGCCGCCAGCACCCCCTGCGCCAATGATTAAATACTTTAACATGTCTCCGCCTCCTGTGATTTTCTCTGCTTCCATCATGCTCTCGTGCTCTGTTTTCTTCGCTCGAAAAACTCCCCGTGAGAACCAGAAGCAGGTGTTTACCCCTCTTCAAACTCTTAACAAACTGATCCGCTTCATGCAAACTGCAACGCTCTTCCAAGCCTCTCGGAAAGCTGAATCTGCCTTGTGGCGCGATCAAAAATTTGAAAAATCAAGAAAATTACTAATCCGCCCAGCAACATGAAGGCATAATTCACTGTGAGCGAGAGCAGAAAGGTTTTTGCCCATCCATAGCGCTCTGCAAGCGGCACAAAGCGGTAGATGAAACCTGCTCCAAGTCCCTGACTAAAGAAAAAGCAGAGTGAATGTCTTCCGAGAAAACGGATGAAGCCGCAGCAATGAATCAATTTGCTACCATACTGCCAGAGAAAAAAACAAGTCCAGATAGACAACATGGATTCAGTCCAATAAATAAAATGTGGTGGAAACTTGACTCCTTGAATATTCAAAAAATTCAGTCCCATCATATCACTGATTCCAATCCAGAGTGCTGCAAAAAACGCCATCCCCAAAAGGTACATCTGCCAGGTGAGACGAGTTGTTGGCTTTGTGAGATAGCCGATCAGGAAGAAGGACAAAAAACAAAGCTGCATTCTATTCAGCATAAAAAAAGCATCCACCTCACTAAAAGAAGCATAGGCTAATCCAATCACGAGAAACAATACAAAAGACCATTTCGAGCGGATTGAAAATTGCACTCTTTTATCCAATTCCTGTAATACCCCGGCAATCAGAACAACCACAACATACATCCGCATATACCACATCGACTGAAAAAAGACATTCAAATCATTTACGTCCAGAGAATAAAACAATAGCCCCTGCAAATATTGTACAGGGGTCACCACACTTCTGCCACAGATAAAGCGGTATCCAAGGACCACCAGCGTACTAATCAACATCCACTTGATCCAGATCTTTAAGAGCCCTGCAAAAATAGCTGAGAGACCATTCCGATGCTGCGCGCTGCGCCCTGCCAAAAATACTAAAAGCGGCATCTCATATAGCAGGCAAATAGTACGCATAATCTCCGGCACGTAGCTCTGACCAGAAAAATAACAGGTGTGCGCAAGTACCACCTCTAACATCACAAGACCGCGGTAAAAATCCAGTTTTTCATCCCGTTTTAATTTTTTAGTTTCTTTTTTGCGTCCATTTTTTTCTATAGTGCTAAATTTTATGACATTACCAAGCATACCTATACTCCATTTCCCCTCTTAAAATATCTTTTGAAATACTACCTTGCTTCTGCAAAAAGCCAGTTCTCTCTTCTGTCCACTTTTTGAACTTTCATACCTCACTTCTTATTTTCATTGATTCTAGCATTACAGTCCAAAATAAAGCAGATGTCGCTCTCATTATCTGTTTCTCAGCCGCCTGCTGTGGCCTGCAAATGCCGCATCGACCCGGCAGAACAGATACCTGCTTTGGCAGAAGGAAAGCTCATCTCGGTCAGAAACAGCGACCTCATCTTGCAAAACAGCCTGCATAGATCTGCAAAGCTTGACAAACACTTCTCGCTGTTTTTAACCCTTGATCTGCACTTTAGAAAAGGCATAGGTTCTGAGCGCGGCATTTTGTATCCCAAAAGCTGCAAATTCCGTATTTCCCATGTCCCGAAAATAGGACTCCACAATGCGAGAAATGCCATTGTGTGCAACCAGCAGATAGGTGTGCGCAGGATCCGCTCTCACATCGTCGAGGAGATTATAGACCCGCTGGGCAACCCGGAACATGGACTCTCCGGTTCCAAAGCTGTCGATAAAGTGTTTCTTAGCATGCCGAAAACCCTCGCCATCCCGCGGTGTGCTCTCCCAGATGCCAAAGTTCTGTTCCCGAAGACGCGGTTCTACCCGAAGCGGCAGTTCCAGAATTGCCGCAATCTCCTCTGCCGTTTGTTTCGCGCGGCCAAGCGGCGAACAGAGAATCTAGTCCATCTGAAGCTCACCTGCATCCCTGCGCGCCCGAATTTCTCTGCCAATCGCCCGCGCCTGCTGAATGCCCCGCGCTGTCAGCGGACTTTCGGTCGCACCGCAAATCTTGTTTTCGACATTCCAGACCGTCTCACCGTGGCGCACAAAATATACCTTCTGCATCTATTTCCTGCTTTCTCTCTCCCTCTAAACTGCGAAGTCTCTTTTCAAAAATGAGGCTGCTTTTCTTTCATTCCACCAGAGAGTTTGAATAAAACCCTCTGTGCAAATCCGCATTTTGTCAGTCGCAGTCTCCTGTGAGCTGCAGCTCCTCCGCGTGCGCACGCATCCCCTCAATGGCAATTTCTGCCACTTCTCTGATGTCCATGCCAAGCATCTCACAGCCCTTCAAAATCAGCTCGCGGTTACACTTTGCGGCAAAACCCTTGCTCTTAAACTTTTTCATAAAGCTCTTGATGTCCATGTCCGCGATGCCATGCGGACGCATACGCGCAGCTGCCTGAATGATACCGCTCAGCTCATCAACCGTGTAGAGACTTTTCTCCATCACCGTCTCAGGCCTCACTTCATTCCGAATGCCATAGCCGTGGCTCAGAATGGCGCGAACATCTTCCGCGGGAACGCCCTCCGTGAGCAGTTCCTGCTCTGTGTGCTGCAGGTGCTCTTCCGGAAACTTCTCATAGTCATAGTCGTGCAGATAGCCAACTGCCTCCCAGTGCTCCTTGTCCGCCCCAAAGTGCTCTGCCATCGCACCCATGCACGCTGCCACATTTGCCGCATGCAGCTTCAAATGCGCCTCCGAGACCATTGTATCATTGATTCGCTTGGCCTCGGCGATTGTCAGTTTTTCCATCTATTGCTCCTCTCTGTGTATCCGCTATCCCTCACATATGTGAGCTTGCTTTCAGTGTAACACAAAAGCCCTGCAAGATAATCATTTCCCTGCAAGGCTCTCTGTCTGCGATGAGCTTGAACGCATATGTTCACATTGACTGCTGCCATCTACTTGTCCTTGCCTGGCAAGTTTTTCTCTCCTCTGGCACTTTCAGGTAGCAGAGCACCCCCTGCGGCAGAACGTAGCATATAGTTCCCTCTGCGGTGTCCCCAATTTTATCATAGAGACGCCCTGCACTGTAGCTCTCGCCGACCACTGTCCGGGGGCTATTTGCGACATAGCCAATATGCCCAAGCCCTTTTAATTCCACTTTGATCGCCTCGGCATCAGCCTTGTTATCCGGTTCCTTCACGAGCCGCACCTTCATCTCGGGTTTCAAAAATTCCATTCCATAGTGATACTGCGTCCCGGTAATCGTGAAAAAAATCCTTTTCATTTTGCCTCCTCTTCATTCCGCCTCTTTTTTGCGCCGTATTTTGATGCTGCCCCACTTCGCCACAATTGCTTTTCTTCAACCGACGTTGTTGAACTCAGTGTAGCAGAATAATTGTCCCCAAAATTGGACTTTGACCTTTCTCGCGGCATCCTTTTCTGTTATATTGCAGGAAAGAGGCACAAAAAAATCCGTGATGGCGACAAGGAGGGTAATCCATGACAAGGAATGAGCGGCGCGGAGAGCATCAAAAGCTAAAGCTCCTGTATCTCACAAAAATTTTTCAGGAAGAGACCGATGAGGAGCACACTCTCACCATGGCGGAAATCATTGAAAAGCTCGCACACTATGGCGTCAACGCAGATCGAAAAACACTCTATCTTGACTTTGCAGAACTCAGGGACTTTGGCTTGGACATTACTACTGCCAGAGCCGGTCACAATACCTATTACTACCTTGGCGCACGGCAATTTGAACTTCCGGAATTAAAGCTCCTTGTGGATTCTGTGCAGGCAGCAAAATTTATCACCGACAAAAAGTCGAAGGCGCTGATCGAGAAACTGGAAACACTGGTCAGCAAGTACGAGGCGACGCAGCTGCAGCGCCAGGTCATTATCTCCGGCCGCATCAAAACCATGAACGAGAGCATCTACTACACGGTCGACAAAATTCACGAGGCCATCAACAAAGGCTTCCAGATCCGCTTTCAGTACTTCCAGTGGAATCTCAAAAAGGAGATGGAACTTCGGCACAGCGGCGCCTGGTATCAAATCAGTCCCTGGGTGCTCATTTGGGACAGTGAATACTACTATCTTGTCGCCTACGATGCAACGAGCAAACAGATTAAGCACTATCGCGTCGATAAGATGAAGCGTCTCTCTGTCGTTGAGGAACCGCGCCAGGGATTGGAGTGCTTTCGACAATTCGACACTCCACGTTATTCAAAGGAACTCTTCGGCATGAACGGCGGTGAGGAGACGATTGTGACACTGGAGGCCGCCAATGAAAAAGTGGGGATTTTGATTGATCGCTTTGGAAAAGACATTTCCATTCGCCCAGTCGATGCAGAGCACTTCCAGGCGCATGTCAATGTGGCAGTGAGCCGCCTCTTTCTCGGCTGGATCATGGGACTCGGCGGCGATGTTCGCATTGTCGCCCCGCCAAGTGTCGTTGAGCAAATGCGCGCAGAGGTAAAGCGCCTCTGCGCACAATATCCCATAAAATCCTGAAAGAGCCCCTGTGATATATGACACTGCTATCTAATTGTGTCTCCTGTTCCCCTTTCTAGTGATACCAATCGCATGCAAACTCTGCGATCACACTCTGCTTTTATTTTTGCACCAGCTTTTCTTCGGTCGCAAAGAAAGCTGCGACGCGCGCCCAGAGTTCTGCGACGCCGCCTGCATTTTCCGCCTCGAGATTCATTGGCAACACCGGGTCATGCAGAGACTGGCGAAGCAAAATCCAGCCGGTCGCAGCGCTGTCCTGGCAGCTCACGCGGATCCCCTCGTAGTTCGGTTCGACAATCGTAAAGCGCGGATCCTTGGCCACAAAATCGCGGAAGCGGGCGAGAACCTCTGCGCCATAGACTTTGAAGTCCGGGTCGAGAATCTGGAAGCGGCGCTCTTCCTCCTCCGCCGGGTTTTGGAGGTCTGCAATCATATCTTCAATCCGCTGTCCCTTTTTTCGGAGCAATGCCATGCGGCCAATAATTTTTGCCGCGATATAGGCGCCATCATCCGAAAAATTGTTTTCGGCAAAGGCACCGTGGCCAGACGTCTCAATCGCAAGCGGACAGTCCTCTCCCGCCATCATGAGCTCATAGCCTTTGTCAATCACGTTCTTATAGCCGCGGCGATAGCGGAAATGGCGCAAATGCAACGTTTCCTCGAGAAAGCGCGTCAGACCGTCTGATGTTACGGAATCAGTCACAATCACCGCATGGGGATGCGTCTCTGCCTCAATCGCAGCGAGCAATGCAATCAGCTTATTGCGATTCACCTCTGTTCCATCGGCAAAAACCACAGCTGCGCGGTCGCCATCGCAGTCAAAAATCACGCCGAGATCCGAGCCTGAAGCCTGCACGGCGCGCTTTGCTGCGTCCATCGCGCGCTTATCCTCAGGATTTGGCACATGGTTCGGGAAATTGCCATTCGGCGCGAGAAATACACTGCCACTTACGTCCGCGCCAAGCGGCTCCAGAATCTCGGTCGCAAAGAAACCAGCTGCGCCATTGCCGGCATCGACCGCGATTTTAAGCCCCTCGAGCACCTTCATGCCGGGCTTTTCGCCCGCCTCCAGGCAGATATCATCCCGCATATGCGCGGCATAAATAGCCCTCAGCGGAAAATTTGCGGCAGGCACATAGATTTCATAAGCACGTCGCAGAATCCCGTCGAGCTCCTTAGCCGAGAGTGCACCGCCGACCGTGAAGAATTTCATGCCGTTCCGCTGATAGGGCAGATGGCTCGCCGTCAGCATGATAGCACCGTCAAAGGACGCCTCATCAAGTATCGTGGCCTGGAACATCGCCGGGGTCGTAATGAGTCCGCAGCGGCTTCTCTGTACGCCTCTGAGCCCCTCAAGGCAGGCCTCTTCCATCATCTCCGCCGAGACGCGGCTGTCATGACCAACCGCAATCCGCAGCGTCTCCCGGTCTATCTCCGGATCATCCGCGAGGTAGTCCGCAAATGCCGCCGCAATACACTTGACCATCTCGGGCGTCAGCGTAATTTCCTCCTCTGCAGTCTCAATGACCGTGCCGCGCACGTCATTTCCGTTCTTGACGCGCAAAAAATCCTCCAAAGTCAAACCAGTTTCTTCCATATCTTCTATTTCCTTCCTATCGTTTTGCTGACATCCCAGCATTACCTCTGCTTGTCAGTATAACAGAGCTCTCCCTTTCACGCAAAAAAGAACTCTCAGCTAGTGAGAGTTCTTTTTCATTGCGTCAGATTTCAATACCATCGCGCTGCCCAAACGTGGCAAACCAAAAAAACTGCTATAATTCTGCAAAATAACTTTCTGAATTTCAACCGAAAATCTGTAGACACAGATGAAATCCGGTATATCGGTATTTTGTCTGTATCCGA